>CABSAB010000424.1 GCA_902475515.1 uncultured Eubacteriales bacterium
GCACCAGCTCCTATATCATGTGGCCGCTGATGATGGGGCTTGCGGTGTGCGCGGAGCCCATTGTGCGGCTTCTGCTGACAGAGACGTGGCTGCCGTGTGTGCCCTATCTCCGGATCTTCTGCGTATCCTATGTGTTTTACCCCATTCATACGGCAAACCTCAATGCCATCAAGGCCATGGGACGCAGCGATTTGTTTTTGATCCTGGAGGTATGCAAGAAGGTCATCGGCCTGCTGGTCATTGGCATCACCATGTGGTTTGGGGTCATCTGGCTGGCGTACAGCCTGCTGATCATCTCGCTGATCAGCCAGGTGATCAACTCGTATCCCAATTGGAAGCTGCTGGATTATTCCTATTGGAAACAGCTCTGCGATATTCTGCCTTCCATCGGCTTGTCTTTGGCAATGGGCGCCGTGGTATATCTGGTGAGCTTCCTGGGCCTGCCGGATCTTGTAACGCTGCTGATCCAGGTGCCGCTGGGCGCGGGGATCTATTTTGCGGGGTCCAAGCTGTTCCATTTTGAAACCTTGACATACATCGAAAATATTTTGAAAAACTATTTGCACAGAGGGAAGAAGGCTGCGGAATGAAAAAGGTGCTTTTACTGGGCGGTTCCCGGTATCTTTTGCCGGTGATCGAGGCCGTACACAGCTTGGGGTATTATGCCATTACCTGCGACTATCTGCCTGATAATATTGCGCATAAGTATTCGGACGAATATCACAATGTCAGCATCATAGACCAGGAGGCAGTGCTGGAGCTTGCAAAAAGGCTGCAGGTGGACGGTGTGATGTCCTTTGCGTGCGACCCCGGGGTGGAAACAGTCAGCTATGTCTGCGAAAAGCTGGGCCTGCCGACGCACCCCCACAGCTCGGTGGAGATCCTCCAGAACAAAGCAAAGTTCCGCCGCTTTTTGGCGGACAATGGGTTCCGCGTGCCCTATGCGAAAGGATATACCAGCGTGGAAGCGGCCGTGCGGGACGCGGGAGATTTCCGCTGGCCGGTCATTATTAAGCCCACGGACTCCGCAGGCAGCAAGGGTGTGACCCGGGTGGACGATGCGGCGCAGCTGGCAGAGGCGGCGAGCTATGCCATCGGCTTTTCCAAGACAAAGAGCTTCATCATGGAGGAATTTATTGAAAAGGTTGGGTGCTCGTCCGATACGGATTGTTTCTCCATCGATGGGGAGCTTGTGTTTTGTTCCTTTAACGATCAGCGGTTTGACGATGAGGGGGCCAATCCCTACGCCCCGGCGGCGTACAGCTGGCCCTCGACCATGCCGGCGGCGGTGCAGGCGGAGCTCCGCAGCGAACTGCAAAGGCTGTTCCGGCTGCTGCATCTCAATACGTCCGTCTATAATATCGAAACGCGGCTGGGCGCCGACGGGCACCCTTATATCATGGAGGTCTCGCCACGGGGCGGCGGAAACCGCCTGTCCGAGCTGCTGCGGTATGCCACAGGGACAGACCTGATCACGAACGCGGTACGGGCCGCAGTGGGGGAAGAGGTCGTTGGGATCCATGGGGACCCGGTTTATCATGGGGCCTGGGCAGAGCTGATTTTACACAGTGAGAAAGACGGCGTATTTGAGCGCCTGGAATTCGCGCCGGGATTTGAAGAAAAGTTTGTGGTGGAAAAGGACCTTTGGGTCCAGCCCGGGGATGCGGTCCATGCCTTTACCGGCGCGAATTTTGCCATTGGCACGCTGGTGCTTCGGTTTGAAAGCCAAGACCAGCTTGCGGACTATATGAAACGCACAAAAGAGTTTGTGAGAGTGATCGTAAAATGAAAGAGATCGGCGGCTATCTGGAGCTGGAGACGCTTATACACCGGGAGTATTACCCGGAGCTTCTGGCACTGAATACGGCACGCAATGCATTCGTGT
Source organism: uncultured Eubacteriales bacterium (assembly GCA_902475515.1). Lineage (GTDB taxonomy): Bacteria > Bacillota > Clostridia > Oscillospirales > Oscillospiraceae > HGM13006. The sequence continues at coordinate 1,886 of CABSAB010000424.1, forward strand.
ATCTCTGCAAGGCCAGGAACATCCAAAAGGTCTATCTGCCGTATTTCCTGTGCGATTCTCTGGCGGGCGTTTGCCGGCGGGAGCATATCGACTATGGGTATTATCCTTTGGGCGCGGACTTCCTGCCGCAGTTTGACCGGACGCTTGGTGCGCACGAATGGCTGTATGTTGTAAATTATTACGGACAGATGCGCCGGGACCAGATGGAGGCTTTGAAAAGCGCCTATGGCAATCTCATTATGGACAATGTGCAGGCG
>CABSAB010000425.1 GCA_902475515.1 uncultured Eubacteriales bacterium
GCAGTGGATTCTTTCGTCTTCTCGCCAAAGTCGGCGGCTATGGGATGAAAATGCAGCTCGTAAAGATGGAATGGAGGTTTTGATATGAAGCATCTGAGAATACCGTGGGGAACGCGGGCGATGAAGGAGCCGGGCCTGGCCCCTGCCCTATGCCATCCGGACCGCACCCTGCTTTTCCCTGCCGAAAAGATGCCGGAACGCAAAAAGCCCCCGGAGAGCCTTTGGGCAGCTCTCCGGGGGCAAGTCCTATGCACCGGTATTTTACACCGGTACATAACCGTTATTCAATTTCGATCAGGTTCGGGTTCACAGGCAGAGCCTTCTGCTGCTGAGGTGCGGGCAGCGTGATGTGCAGGATGCCATCCTCGAACTTTGCGTGGATGTCCTCCTTCTTCACGGCGTCGCCCACATAGAAGCTGCGGGCACAGGTGCCGGAGAATGTCTCGCGGCGGATGTAGCGGCCATTGTTGTCCTTCTCGTCATTCGAGTGGCTGCGCACTGCCTGAATAGTCAGATAGCCGTCGTTCAGTTCCATCTGAACGTCTTCCTTCTTGCAGCCCGGCAGGTCAACAGCCACATCGTAGCCGTTCTCGGTCTGCTTGACATCGGTCTTCATCATGTTTGCACCGCGCTTGCCGAAGGTTTCACGCTCTTCACGGTTCATCGCACGCTCCAGCGCGCCATCGTTCCAGAACGGATCAAAGAGATCATCGAACAGATTCTCATGGAAAACAGCAGGCATAAACATAAATCATTCCTCCAATCCCGGCGTTCGGGTCGGGTAAAAAATCTTTATGTTGTTCATTCGGAAAAGCTTTCCGGGGAGCTGCTCGATCACCTCGCGGCTCTCTCTTTTGCCCTTCCTCCTGAGCACGCCATAGTTATAGCACCATTTATTAGCAGTGTCAAGCGTAGAGTGCTAAAATTCACGAAAAGATAATACTTTTATCATCTTTCATGCAATCTCCCTCGTTTTTCTTCCTAGGGACGCATTTTATCAAACTGCCGTCTCTTGCAGGCCGTTTTCCCACAGGGCAGAGCCGCATCCAGAACCATCATGCTGAGCGGATACAGCAGCGGCATCAGACAATTTCCGACGTATGCACTTGCCATCTGGACTCCAATGATCGCCTGCGACCGATCCGCCCCAAAGTGGCTCGGCGTTGCATGGATGATGCCGAGATAGATGGGCGCACAGCCAAGGCCGACAGGCAGGGCCATCGCTGCGGGCCGCCACTCCCCTTCCCGGCGTCTTGACAAGCCTGTTCCTTCCCATTACAATACGATAAAAGAGTCCGCTGAGGGGCTTTTGCAATTTACAGCTACAGGCTCCGGGAAAGGAATGTCGTCATGGAACCAAAAACAAAACAATATCTGCTCGTGACCGTTGTGGGGGTAACGCTTTTTGTCGCACTGCTGCGGCTTTCTGCCGTTCTGGCCTTTGCCGCCGATCTAGTCGATCTGATCCTGCCCATTCTGGCCGGAGGCATTCTGGCGCTTTTTCTCAGCGTGCCTATGGCCGGACTGGAAAAGCGGCTGAGAAGCCTGTTCCGCAGGGCCAAAAAGCAGCCCTCAGGCAGCGCCATCCATCTTCTCAGCTTTTTCATCACCCTGCTCGGCGTTGTTCTTGTGCTGGTGCTGGCGCTCACCCTGCTGATCCCGGAGCTTGTGCAGTCGTTTCACAGCCTCTATCTACAGATCGAGTCCAATATCCCCCGCTGGACCGCCTATCTCAGCGCACAGGACACCAACATGGACTGGTTGATGCACTGGCTGGAGGGCATCGACTGGGAGCAGCTGCTGCACAGGATCACCAACAGCATCGACACCGTGCTGGTCAATGCGGTCGGAGCGGTATCTGCCACCGTGAACATCGTGGTGACTGCATCTTTTGCCCTGATCATCTCCATCTATATGTCCCTCGGGGCCGAGAGCCTCTGCCACCACGCCCGCACACTGGTATGCGCCTATCTGAAGCCCAGCCACGCCGCCGGGCTGCTGAAATTCTGTCGGCTGTTCCGTCAGTCCTTCGCAAACTTTCTGACGGGACAATGCAGTGAGGCCGTGATCCTCGGTGTCCTCATGACCCTTGCATTTTCGGTTTTCCGGATCCCCTACGGCAGTCTGGTGGGGATGCTC
>CABSAB010000426.1 GCA_902475515.1 uncultured Eubacteriales bacterium
TCCACCCCCCAGGACGATTTCCTCCGGGCCATGGCGGACGCCGCCGGGAGCGTGGTGGAGTATTTCAAGGGGAATGCCGCCTATATTAACGTCATGATGAATATGAGCGTTGACTGCGACTGCTGCGCCGTAGCCGAGGACCCCTGTATGAAGGATATCGGCATCTTGGCGTCCCTGGACCCCGTGGCCATTGACCAGGCCTGCCTGGACCTGGTGTACGCCTCGGATGATCCCGGCCGGGACCATCTCATCGAGCGCATCGAATCCCGCAACGGCAAGCTCACCGTGGAGACCGCCGCCCAGCTGGGCTATGGCTCCAAGGAATACGAGCTCATCGAGATCGCCTAAGCAAAAACCGCAAAAGCGCCGCGCAGATTAAGCCTGCACGGCGCTTTTGGTCCATCTATACAGAAATTGAAGCTCACAATCATATAAATTGATGCTATCGCTTTCCGCCAATTTTCTCTATAATTAAGCTATCGAACTTTTAAAGGAGACGTGTCCTATGAACGCCCACTACCCCCATATCTTCGAGCCTCTGACCATCGGCAATGTGACCTTCAAAAACCGTATTTTCACCGCCCCCTCCATGGGCCACATGATGCAGAACAACGCCCCCACCTACCCGGAGCCGGCCATGATCGCCAATTACTTGGAAAAGGCCAAGGGCGGCGCGGCCCAGGTGGAATGCGGCGGCCAGCAGGTCAACAACCCCGGCCGAAACCCCATCCATTCTAATTTTGACATTGAGGACCCTACCGGTTGGCGGAATTTCATCCACTTCACCAACGCGATTCATTTTTATGACGCCAAATGCTCCTATGAGCTGATCCACTTCGGCTCCGAGGGGGAGTATACCGAGGAGGCCAAGAAGGAGACCATCTACGGCTGCTCCGACTTTGTTCGGAACGACTGCCTGCATTTCCACCAGATGCCCTATGAAGAAATGGATAAACTGGCGGACCGCTACGCCGCCCTGGCGGAGTGTGTGAAATTCTGCGGCTTCGACACCCTGCTCATCCACGGCGGCCACGGCACCCTTTTGCAGGAATTCGTCTCCCCTCGGAGCAATCACCGCACCGACGAATACGGCGGCAGCATGGAAAACCGCGCCCGGTTCCCGCTGATGGTCCTGGACCGCATCCGGGAGAAGGTGGGCCGGGATCTTCTGATCGAGTACCGCATCTCCGGCTCCGAGTGCGTGCCCGGAGGCTTTGAGATCGAGGACTGTATCGAATTTCTGAAGCTCATCCAGGACCGCATCGACATCGCTCATATCTCCGCCGGTGTGGTCCGGGAGCCCCGGCTCCGGGCCATCACCCATCCCACGGGCTTTTTGCCCGAGGCGGCCAACGCATACCTTGCCAAGGCCGTGAAAGCCTGCCCGGAGATCCATATCCCCGTACTCACCGTGGGGGCTTTCCAGCAGCCCGAGGCCATTGAGCGGGTGCTGAAAAACGGCGAGGCGGATATCGTGGCCATGGCCCGGGGCACCATCGCCGATCCCTACACCGTCAAGAAGATCAAGCAGGGCCGCCCCCAGGACATCGTCCCCTGCATCAAATGCTTCCACTGCCTGGACGATTTCAAGAAGACCCACTATTATTCCTGCGCCGTGAATCCCACCGCAGGCCGGGAGAGCCAGCTTTCCATGCTGGTGCCGGATACCTATGAAAAGCAGAATGTAGCCGTCATCGGCGGCGGCCCCGGGGGCATGAAGACCGCCCTTCTTGCCTCAGAGCGTGGCCACACCGTCACCCTGTTTGAAAAAGAAGCCGTCTTGGGCGGCCAGCTGAACGACGCGGATTTCATGTCCTTCAAATACGACCTTCGGAACTACAAAAACTATCTGATCGACCATGTAAATGCGGACGAAAACATCACCGTAAAGCTTTCTGCCGAAGCCACCCCCGCGGAGATCGCCACGCTGGGCTTTGATACCGTGATCTGCGCCATCGGGGCGGATCCCCTGATCCCCCGTATTCCCGGCGTGGACGGAGAAAACGTCCTCTGGGCGGGCCACAGCTTCACCCAGCCGGAGAAGGTGGGCAAGACCGTGGTGGTCATCGGCGGCGGCCAGGTGGGCTGTGAGACCGCCGTCCATTACGGCGCCATGGGCAAAACCGTCACC
>CABSAB010000427.1 GCA_902475515.1 uncultured Eubacteriales bacterium
GGGCCTCCCGGACCATGTTAACCCCGCCGTGTCCTTTATTGGCTGGATCACCCTGATCCTCTCTGCGGTAGGCGTGAAGATCGGCAACGTGTTCGGCCTCAAATATAAATCCAAGGCCGAGCTGTTCGGGGGCATTGTGCTCATGGCCATGGGATTGAAGATCCTGATCGAACACCTGTTCTTCGGCGGCTGACGGTCATGCCGCTTTCCATACATCCCTGCATCGATTGGAGGAACCTTTTATGAAAGAATACCTGTCAGAAGTATCGGACGTGCTGTCCCAGCAAAACACTGCCCCGGAAGGCCTGACCGCCCAGGAGGCCGCCGTGCGCCTTGCCTCTGCTGGCCCCAACAAGCTGGAGGAAGGCAAGAAAGTCTCCCTGCTCCAGCGGTTTTTGAAGGAACTGGCGGACCCCATGATCATTATTCTGATCGTGGCTGCCGTGATCTCCGGCGTTACGGCGGTCTACTCCGGCGAATCCTTTGCGGACGTGATCATCATTATGATCGTGGTCATCATCAACGCTGTGCTGGGCGTTTTGCAGGAGAGCAAGGCGGAAAAGGCCATTGCCGCCCTCCAGGAGATTGCTGCCGCCACCTCTAAGGTCCTGCGGGACGGAAAGCTCATGACCATCCGCAGCGAGGAGCTGGTACCCGGCGATGTGATCCTGCTGGAGGCAGGGGACGCTGTCCCTGCCGACGCCCGCATCATGGAATCCGCCAGCCTGAAAATTGAAGAAGCCACCCTCACCGGCGAATCCGTCCCCGTGAGCAAGCTGGTGGACGCCCTCAGCCTGGGCGGCGAAAAGGACATCCCCCTGGGGGACCGGAAGAACATGGTCTATATGGGCTCCACCGTGTCCTACGGCCGGGGCCGGGCCGTGGTCACAGGCACCGGCATGCACACCGAGATGGGCAAGATCGCCGGCGCCCTCACCGCCGCCAAGGACGACCAGACGCCCCTTCAGAAGAAGCTCAGTCAGCTCAGCAAAATCCTCAGCGTTTTGGTCCTTGGCATCTGCCTGGTGATCTTCGCCGTGGATCTGTTCCGTGCCTATCCGGACCTCTCCGGCACCCGGCTTCTGGACACCTTCATGGTGGCCGTAAGCCTGGCCGTGGCGGCGATCCCCGAGGGGCTGGCGGCCGTGGTGACCATTGTGCTGTCCATGGGCGTCACCAAGATGTCCGCCCGGGGAGCCATCATCCGCAAGCTCACCGCTGTGGAGACCCTGGGCTGCACCCAGATCATCTGTTCCGACAAAACCGGCACCCTGACCCAGAACAAGATGACCGTGGTCAAGCATTTTGGCGAGGATGTGGACCGTCTGGCCCTGGCCATGGCCCTGTGCTCCGACGCCGTTCTGGACGAAAACGGCACCGCGCTGGGCGAGCCCACCGAGTGTGCCCTGGTGAACGACGCTTATCAGCTGCATATTTCCAAAACCGAATATGCCGAAACATACCCCCGTGTGGGCGAGGCGCCCTTTGATTCCGGGCGGAAGATGATGTCCACCGTCCACCGGGCCCCCGAGGGCGGTTTCATCCAGTTCACCAAAGGCGCGCCCGACGAGGTCCTGCGCCGCTGTACCACCTTCTGGGACGGCACTCAGACCATCCCCATGACAGAGGAAATGCGTAGCGCGATCCTCACCGCCAACAAGAATATGGCCGATCAGGCCCTGCGGGTCCTGTGCGGTGCCCAACGGGTCTGGGCAGAGGCTCCCGGGGACTATGCCCCCGAGACCCTGGAGCAGGACCTCTGCTATCTGGGCCTTTCCGGCATGATCGATCCCATCCGCCCGGAGGTCAAGGCCGCCATCGACGAGTGCCGCACCGCCGGCATTCGGCCCATCATGATCACAGGTGACCACCGGGACACCGCTGTTGCCATCGCAACACAGCTGGGCATCCTGTCCGAGGGCCAGAAGGCCATCACCGGCTCCCAGCTGAATGACCTCACCGACGAGGAGCTGAGCCGCCGTATTTCGGAATTTTCCGTCTACGCCCGGGTCCAGCCGGAGCACAAGGTGCGCATCGTGAACGCCTGGCGAAAAAACGGCTGCATCACTGCCATGACCGGCGATGGCGTGAATGACGCCTCCGCCAGATTGGAGGCCAAAAGGAAGC
>CABSAB010000428.1 GCA_902475515.1 uncultured Eubacteriales bacterium
TCTCCGCTGCGGACGACGATCCCGCCATCACGAGCATGACAAGGTAGAGGCGCTGGACTACGGCGCGGACGACTATATCTCCAAGCCCTTCGGCACCTCCGAGCTGCTGGCCCGCATCCGTACTGCTATCCGCCACACCCGCACTACCCTGTCCGATCCCCAGATCGCCCAGTCCGGCAAGTTCACCACCGGCGACCTGACCATTGATTACGACAAGCATCAGGTGCTGATGAACGGCGAGAATGCCAAGCTCACCGTCAACGAGTATAAGATCGTGGCCCTGCTGGGCAAGTACGCCGGAAAGGTGCTGACCTACGACTTCATCATCCGCGAGCTGTGGGGCCCCAAGGCCAAGACCGACAACCAGATCCTGCGCGTCAACATGGCCAACATCCGCCGCAAGATCGAAAAGGATCCCAGCCATCCCGAATATCTCTTTACCGAGGTAGGCGTGGGCTATCGTATGCGTGAGGGCGATTGAGACCGAAAAATCTCCTTTCGCGAAACTTACATATTTTGGATAAAAGACCTCCGCTTCCTGCGGAGGTCTTTTTGTGATTTCGTTCACAAATAACGGATTATTTATAAGGAGAGGATAAAGGAAAAATCCCGCTTCGCAAGGGCTGTGTTAAGAACAGCTCTGCCTTATTTACAGCCGCTTCCAGAAATAGTAAACTCACAGTACACCGTATTTTTCCCCGGACGGTAACTAAGTATTAAGGAGAGAAAACAATGGAAGAAAGAAAAGGCTTTGGATCCAATTTTGGATTCCTGATGGCTGCTGTCGGTTCGGCGGTCGGTCTGGGCAACATCTGGGGTTTCCCCAATAAGATGGGTGCGTCCGGCGGCGCGCTGTTCCTGATCCTGTATCTGGTGCTGGCTGTTCTGTGCGGCTTCATCGTCATGGTGGGCGAGCTGGCTCTGGGCCGTAAAACCGGTCAGGGCGCTGTGGGCGCTTACAAGGTGCTCAGCAAGAAGTTCAGCTGGATGGGCTGGCTGGGCATCCTGTCCGCGTTCTTCATCCTGTTCTTCTACTGCGCGCTGGGCGGCTACTGCATCAAGTACACCGTCCTGAACGTGGGCGATCTGTTCAACGCCGGCTTCGGCTCCAACGGCCTCAGTGGTGCCGAGATCTTCGGCAACTTCATGAGCAACCCTGCTGAGGCCATTATCTACGGTCTGATCTTCGTGGCCCTGACCATGATCATCGTTATGGGCGGCATCGGCGGCGGTATCGAGAAGGTCTGCTCCATTGGTATGCCCTGCCTGTTCGTGGCACTGCTGATCTGCATCATCCGCGCCTGCACCCTGCCCGGCGCTGTGAACGGCCTGAAGTACATGTTCGTTCCCGGCTGGGCTGTTGCCAACGGCGTTATTGAAAAAGCACCTAGCTTCTTTGAAGTCCTTTCCACTGCTGGTGGTCAGATGTTCTTCTCCCTGTCTCTGGGCATGGGCGCCATGATCACCTACGGCTCCTATCTGGATAAGAAAGAGAATCTGGAAAAGAACGCCATCCTCATCATTGTCATGGATACCCTGGTGGCTCTGATGGCCGGTCTGTGCGTCATTCCCGGCCGCTTCGCTCTGGATCCCGAGGGCGCTCTGGGCGGCCCGTCCCTGCTGTTCATCACCATGCAGAACGTGTTCCACAAGATGAGCGCTGTGGGCCCCATCTTCGGTATCCTGTTCTATCTGCTGGTGGTCTTCGCCGCTATCTCCTCCTCCATCTCCCTGCTGGAGGTCATCGTGGCCCACTTCGTGGATAAGGCCCGTGCCGAGGGCAAGGGCGACAAGCGCAAGAGCTACACCCTGATCGCCGCTGCCGCTGTCGGTCTGGGCTGCATCCTGGTCTGCGCCGACTGCCTGGGCACCGCCGGTATCGCACCGGCAGACCTGCTGGGCATCGAGAATCCCCAGACCTGGGCCGCCGACTGGCTGGACTTCTGGGATATGCTGTCTGAGGGCGTCATGATGCCTCTGGGTGCGCTGCTGATGTCCCTGATGATCGGCTGGGAGATCGGTCCCGAGGTGGTCAAGGAAGAGGCCGAACAGCAAGGTCAGAAGTTTGGCGCCTATGGCTTCTTCAAGATCTGCGTCAAGGTCATCACCCCGCTGTGCATGCTGCT
>CABSAB010000429.1 GCA_902475515.1 uncultured Eubacteriales bacterium
AAACGCGCTGGTAGGGGAGAAGATCGCCATTGTCTCCAACAAGCCACAGACCACCCGGAACCGTATTTGTGCCGTGGTGAACCGGGAAGATACCCAGATCGTCTTTATGGACACCCCGGGCTTCCACAAGGCCCGGAACAAGCTGGGGAATTACATGGACAATGTGGTGCATGAAAGCATTGCGGATGTGGACGCGATCCTGCTTTTGGTGGAGCCGATCCCTTCGGTGGGAACCCAGGAGCAGATGCTGATTCAGCGCATTCAGGAATCGAAGATCCCGGCGGTGCTGGTGATCAACAAGATCGATACACTGGAGCGGAAAGAGGACCTGTTTCCGGTAATCGCCGCCTACAGCGCAGCTTATGAGTTTGCGGCAATCATCCCAATTTCCGCAAAGAACCGTTCGGGAATTGATGAGCTGTTTGCGGAGGTAAAAAAATATGCGGCCCCCGGTCCGCAGCTTTTTCCGGATGGTATGGTGACAGATCAGCCGGAACGCCAGGTCATGGCGGAGATCATCCGGGAGAAGCTCCTGTGGTGCCTGGACCGTGAAGTGCCCCACGGTACGGCGGTGGAGATCGATAAGTTTTCCGAGCGGGAGGACAGCGGGATCATCGACCTGGAGGCCACCATCTACTGTGAAAAGGCCAGCCACAAGGGCATTATCATCGGAAAGCAGGGCGCAATGCTGAAGAAGATCAGCACCATGGCCCGAAATGATTGTGAGAAGTTTATGGGAACCAAGGTCTATCTGCGCTGCTGGGTCAAGGTCAAGGAGAACTGGCGGGACAGCGACTATCTCATCAGAAATTTTGGGTACCGCGACCAATAACTGGCGGGTATGCGCAGATGCCCTTTGGCAGAAACTATGGCTGGAGGGAGGGGCTGTTCTTCCGTTTAACGCCCCGGGCCCTTTGGCAGAAACTATGGCTGGAGGGATCAACATGACCCATGAAGATTATTGGAACCTGTTCCGGGAAACCGGAATTCCCGAGGTGTATCTGGCCTTTCGCCAGGCCCTGAGCGAGGAGAGCCGCAACGCCTGAAAGGTTGCGGCATACATACGGAGAACTGCTATGTTTTATACCACCAAGGGCCTTGTGCTCCGGGAGACCGAGTACAAGGATAACGACAAGCTTCTTTCTGTTTTAACGGAAGAATTGGGACTTGTGACCGTCAAAGCCCGGGGCGTTAAACGGAAGAACAGCCCCTTGAAGAGCGGCTGTCAGCTTTTGGCCTACAGCGAGTTTACGCTCTACGAGCGGAACGGCTACTATACTGTCAATGAGGCGGAGCCTGTGAATATGTTTATAGGCATTCGGACGGACATCGAGCTGCTGTCTCTGGGCTCCTATTTTGCACAGCTGTTGGAGACGATTTCCACAGAGGGGCAGGGGAATGGGGAAATCCTCTCCCTGGGCCTCAACAGCCTCTATGCGCTGGCAGAGCTGAAGAAGCCGCAGATGCTGGTCAAGGCGGTGTTTGAGCTGCGGCTCATGTGCCTTTCCGGCTTGGGGCCTATGCTGGATGGCTGTGCGGGGTGCGGCGATATGCAAGCCAATTACTTTCTGCTGCAGGAGGGAGTGCTTCGCTGCGATGTGTGCAAACGGGCGTTGGGGGCCGGAGAGGGACGCGCCCTTTCCCCGGGCGTTTTGACAGCCATGCGCCATATTGCGGCGTGTCACAAGCAGCGGTTGTTTTCGTTTACCCTGCCGGAGGATTCCCTGAAATGTCTGGGCGAGGTCACAGAGGCGTTTTTGCTTTCTCAGCTGGGCCAGGGATTTTCTTCTTTAAATTTTTACAAGCGATTGTTTACGACTATATAAGAGGACAACGATATGAACGAATTATATGAAAAATCTCTGCACACCCTGGAGCTGGACCGTGTGCTGGGACTGCTTGCAGAGAACTGCGTGACCCAGGAGGGCAAAGAGCTTGCACGAGGGCTCAGGCCCGTGACGGACCCGGAGGCGGTTCGAGAGCTGCTGGGGGAGACCAGCAACGCCTGCCACATGGTGGAACTGAAAGGTACGCCGGGACTGCGGGATGTGAAAAATATCAAGGCGTCTGTGGAACGGGCGGACCGGGGCG
>CABSAB010000430.1 GCA_902475515.1 uncultured Eubacteriales bacterium
GGGTCACAGATGATAATGTCGTCCTTCGTCACCAGGAACACGTTGAGGATTTCCCGCTTTGCGGAAAAGCTCTTGCCGCTGCCCGGTGTGCCCAGGATTAGGCCGTTGGGCGTCTTGAGCTGCTTTCTGTCCGCCAGGATCATGTTACCGGAGGTGGCGTTCAGGCCGTAATACAGCGCCTCGCCTCCCTGGAAAAGCTCCTGGGAGATGAAGGGAACGAAGATCGCCACGGAGGAAGTAGTAAGCCCCCGTTCAATCCTGACCTGGTTGACGCCCAGGGGGAGAGCGGACACAAGACCCTGCTCCTGCTGGAAGTCCAGCCGCACCAGGCGGCAGTTGTGCTTCTGCGCCACGGAGGAAGCCCGGAAAATGTCGTTTTCCAGCTTTTGCTTCGTGTCCGCCACATTCACCACCAGGAAGGTCAAAAGGAACATCCGCTCATTCCTGGTCTGCAAATCCCGGAGGATGTTCTTTGCCTCGCCCGCGTAGGTGGCGATATCCGATGGGATGATATCCAGGTCGAACCCTTCTCTGGCCGCCCGCTTCTGGGCGTCGATCTTCATGCTGTCCAGGTCGGTGATCTTGCGCTTGACCGTCTTGATCGCCTCATTCTGGTCCATGCTTCGGATATGGAGGCTCACAAAAATGCTGCTGTCCGTATCCAGCAGGTCCGCCAGGAGGCGGTCGTTCAGCTCCGGGGCCGTGATCTGCAAGAAGCTGGCCGCCCCGTATTTCCCGCCCATCTGGAACCGCCTGGCCTCCCCGAACCGGAAGGAGGAAGGCACGATAAAGTCCTTGACCGACAGGCCGGAGGGCGCCAGCCACTCCCATGCAAAGGAGAACCGTTCCCCGTCCGGGTGGAGGACGCCATGCAGCACCGCCAGCCATTCCTTCCCGTCCAGGGCCTTTGCCAGCGCGCCCATTGCCTTGAAGTAATTCAGGGCGTCCAGGGTGATCCGGGAAAACCTGGCCCTCGCCTCCTTGCCGTTCTTCGCCTCGATGGACAGCACCAGGACTTTTGTCTTGACCATGCCGTTGTTGCCGTGTTCGAGCTGCCCCCGGAGCATATCCGTGTAGAGGGCGCGCACCCCGTCGAAGCGGTCCCCCTGGGCGGCGATCTCGATCCTCTTGCGAAAATCCGCCTTATTTACTTTCCGGCACACAAGGGATAATTCCATGCCGATAGAGGAATCATGGGCGTTATACATATCGCACAGGGCCTCAAAGATGGCGGTCTGGTCGTCCTTCTGGGCGAGCTGGTAATTCACATCCTCAAACTCAATGCACCGGCTCCATGTGGTATCGTCCAGCCTGCACAAGCCGTCCGGGTACATCTGCCGGAAGGGTAGGGTATCCTGGGCCGAATGGGGTTTCCCGTCACCCCTGGCCGTTTCAATGATCCGCCTGATCTCACGCTTTTCTGCGGCGGTCAGCTTGACCTTCCCGGCTGCCGGCTGTGCCTGCGGCTCTTGCTTTCGCTTTCCGAACAATGGCCCTCACCTCCTTTTCCACCTGGTTCTGCCGCTCCACGGCGGCATAGAAGTTATTTGTCATATAAGGCCGCTCCTTCGGACGGAGGAAAACCGTCTGGATGATCTGGCCCGCGATCACCTCCAGCGGCTGCCCGTCCTTCTCATACATGGCGAGAAGGAACAGGGGCAGCATAACCACGATCATGCAGACCGTGGCGGTGCTGGAATTGACCGTACCCCGGAGCAAAAAGAAAAGCGGTACTCCAATGAGTGCCGCCGCCCCGAAACAAACGAGCTGCCGTTTGGTCAGCCCGAACATTACTTTTGATTTTACTTTTGTCAGGTCCTTCGGGACCGTTACATACGCCAAGCTATCAAACCTCCTTTAATGCGCCCCGAACAGGGACTTTGAGAGACTTCCCGTTTTGAATAACGCGAAGCATAAAAGCACTGTGTACCCCATGCAGGCCCAGATCGCCCCGGACAGGTCGCCATCCGTGGCGATCCCCTGGACCAGGACCGAGTAGATACCCACGCACACCATGATTAAGAACGCCTGGAACGCCAGGGCGAACAGGGATTTCAAGTAGTTCTGCCCCGCGGAGCCCCACTCCCGG
>CABSAB010000431.1 GCA_902475515.1 uncultured Eubacteriales bacterium
CATCCCTTTTCGCTTCATGAATTCTTATTTTACCCAGAAGCCGGAGGATGCGGAGCATCCCTATGGCCATGCCAGGATCGAATACCTGACAGGCCTTGCGGTGGCGGCGTTGATCCTGATCATCGGCGTACAGCTGGCTAAGAGTTCGTTTTTGAAGATCCTCCATCCGGAGCCGGTAGAGTTTTCGGTGGCGCTTGTGATCGTGCTGGTGCTGTCCATCCTGGTGAAGCTGTGGATGGCCCTGTTCAACCGGACCCTGGGGAAAAAGATCGACAGTACCTCTCTCATTGCCACAGCGGCGGACAGCCGGAACGATGTGATCTCCACAGCGGCGGTGCTGCTTGCGGCGGTCATCGCCCATTTCAGCGGCTGGAATCTGGACGGTTATATCGGCGTTCTGGTGGCACTGTTTATCCTCTATAGCAGCGTGGGTATCGCCCGGGAGACCATCAGCCCTCTGCTGGGAGAGCCGGCGGACCCGGAGCTGGTACATATGGTCAAGCACGAGGTACTTCATTATGATGACCGGATCCTGGGCGTTCATGACCTGATGGTCCACGACTACGGTCCTGGCCAGACCTTTGCCAGCATCCATGTGGAGATCGACCGCAATCAGGATGTGATAGAGGCCCATGACATGATCGACAACATCGAGCGGGAATTTCTGAAGAACCACCGCATCCACCTGACCATCCACTATGATCCGGTGGTCATGGACGATGAAGCAGTCAGCCGGATGCGCAGGATCGTGGGAGAAAAGCTTCAGGAGATCGACGAGCGTCTGAGCTTCCACGATTTCCGCATGGTGGCGGGGCCGGAGCACACCAATCTGATTTTCGACGTGGTGCTGCCCTATTCGCTTGTGGGCAGGGAGCAGGAGATTCAGCAGCTGCTGGAGCAAAGGCTTCAGGAACCGGGGATGCGCTATTATACGGTCATCACCTTTGACGCGGAAAGCTTTAACCGCTGACAAAATGAAATCCCCTCATCCAGTTTGGATGAGGGGATCCTTTTTATACTTATGCCGCGGGAGTGGTTTCACCGCCGCCAGTGCCGGGGTCCACAGGCTCGACAGGAGCTTGCGTGGGCTCAACAGGCGGAGGCGTCGGCTGCTCCGGGGTGGGCGTCGGTTGCTCCGGTGTAGGCGTGGGATTGTTGCTGGGCGATGGCGACGGACTGGTACTGGGCGATGTGGTTGCGGTGCCGCCGCTGTAAACTACCTTGTCCCGCTTGGAATACCGGCTGGTGCCCAGACGGCCGCGGTCCGCCATGCCGTCCAGGTCCTCGGTGGTGTCCGTACGGACCAGGCCATCGTTGTTGTAAACATAGCGAGTGATGGCCCAGGTGGAGCCGTCATAGCCGGACTGGACCTTGCTGGGATCGGTGGTATAGCTGATGCTGCAGGGATTATAGGCAGTCCGCTCGCTTTCGATCTCGCAGTATTTGCCGTCGATATTGGTGCCGATCAGCTCAACATAGCATCTGCCGCTGGCAAGATAGGCGAGGATCTTGATGGGGTAGTCGGTGCTGTTTTCAAACTGGAAATCCAGGCTGCCGAAATACACCGTGGCGTCCAGGCCCTCGGGCACATAGTCTACCTCAAACTCATGCTCGCTCCGCTCCACGATCTTCAGATCGGCGTACATAGCGCAGTAGTAGATGGTAGAGGCCACCTGGCAGACGCCGCCGCCGACCTCCGGCTGGGAGTTGCCGGACACAAAGACCGTGCCCTCCCGGTAGCCCTTTTCGGCGGTGCGTTCGCCCACCACATCATTGAAAGAGAACACATCGCCGGGCGCCAGAACAGTGCCGTTGATGGCGTCGCAGGCGAGCTCCAGGTTGATGGTGCGGTTATAGTTGCCGTAGTTCATGGAGCCATAGGACATCAGCGTGTCCCGGAACAGCAGGGCGTTGAGCTGCTCAGCCGTGATTTCCGGCTCGGTGGGATCAAAGGTAAAGGTGAGCTCATCACCCGGAGAGGCCGTAGCCAGCTGCTCGTTGGCCTTGTCCAGCGTCATCGCGGGGACAAAGCCGGGGACCTCGGCGTCTACCTCGCCGGATCTGGTGAGCACCGCC
>CABSAB010000432.1 GCA_902475515.1 uncultured Eubacteriales bacterium
AGCCTGGGGCGTAAGGTCGGCTGCCTCTTCAGCCGGGGTTTCCACAGGAATGTCCCATCCGGGGAACAGCTCCGAGAAGGTGGGAACCTCCTCCAGCACTTCACCAGTGGCGACGTCCACAATTTGAGCCTTGTAGCCATCGGCAACCCATGTGGAGTGGTAGATGATCGTGTTCCGTGCTGCGAGAATGGTGTCCGCCAGCTCCGGCGAGGCCGTCTCCAAATCCAGGTACGCATAGGCGGCTGCAGTTTCCAAATCGGAAATCACAACAGCCTCTTCCGGGGCAGCCGCAGAAAGCGGGGCAGAGACAGAAACCAACAGAGCCAACACCAAAAAAAGTGTGCAGAGTTTTTTCATATGCGTGCCCTCCTTGTTTTACAGCTTTACCTTACAGCAAAGCTATTTTTGCAGAAAATGTACCCGTGTTTTTATTATACCATATTTCTTGAAAATTTCAAGGCCAATCCGTGAAATTCTCCTAATTTTATGCTCGTCAGCGTAAATTTTCTTACAGAGCGCCCTAGCATTGAGTTAAATTGTTTCCGCATCATTCACAAGTTCATACTTCCTTGGTCACCCCAGTCCGCCGCTCTCTGGATAGGCCGCCTGCCATATGGTCCAGCTCTGCTCCCAAAAACCGGGCCCGGCGGATCACGTCCTCACCAAATTGTGCCCGAAGTGCATCCACTGCCGCATCCAGCTTGGCCCTCCGCTCATACTGTACCGGATCCACCGGAGAGAAGAGATCGAACTGACAATACCGCTCCCCGGACAGTTTGGTAACCTGAACGCCTATTTGCCGCAACGGTGTTTTGCGATCCCAGACCTCATCAAAAACCTGGCAGGCAGCTTCATAGAGTTCCTGGGTGATATCTGTCATCCCGGCCATCTGCCGCTGATGGGTAATGTCCTGAAATTCCGGCGTCCGCAGCGACACTGTGATGCAGCTGCCACTTTTGCGGTCCCGCCGCATCCGCATCCCCACCGTCTCACACAGACTCAGGAGCACCTGATGGGCCGTACGCAGGTCTGTCACGTCTCTGGGCAAGGTCACGGAGTTGCCATAACCCTTGTTTTCTGTTGGGTCCTGGCGCACTGGGTCGGCATTGCGGCCGTTGGCAAAATGCCAGATGGTCTCCCCCTGCTTTCCCAGCGCCCGGCGGAGCTGATCTACCGGCGCATGGGCCAGCTCCCCAATGGTGCCAATCCCCATGCGGCGCAACTTCCGTTCCGTAGCTGGTCCAACCAAAAACAGATCTCGCACTGGGAGCGGCCACAGCTTCCCGGGAATCTCCTCGGGAAAGAGACTGTGGACCCGGTTGGGCTTCTGAAAGTCCCCGGCAATCTTTGCCAGGAGCTTGTTGGAAGACACACCGATGTTGACCGTAAAGCCCAGCTCCCGGTGAATCCTCTCCCGGAGCATCTCGGCAGCCTGCACCGGCGGACCGTATAGGCCCTCCGTCCCTGTCATGTCCGCCCATGCCTCGTCAATGGAATATTGCTCCACTGCCGGGGCCACCTGGCGCAGCAGCGCCACCATGTGCCGGGAGCACTCCACGTACAGGCCATAATCCGGCTCCACCACCGTGAGATTGGGGCATTTCTCCAGAGCCTGAAACAGGGGCTCCCCTGTGTGAATGCCGTATTTCTTGGCCGGGCCGCTCTTGGCCAGTATGATGCTATGCCGGGAAGTTCGGTTCCCAACCACCGCCGAGGGAATCTCCCGCAAGTCCACCTTCTCCCCCAAAATCAGGACCTTGTGCGCCGCTGTCCAAGAGAGGAACGCGCTGTTGGCATCAATATGAAATACAACACGCTTTGTCATAATGCAAACGCCTCTGTTTTACTTAAAAATGGTCGCATCTCCGAAAAACTACGTCTAATTTGCCATAAAAAGGGCCTTGACATTCGCCGCGCCGCCATATATAATAAGGCTGCACAAATCAGTGCAAATTTATCGATAAGAAAGGGACGATACGCATGCGAATGAAAGGCTTTGCGATGTTAGGAATCGGCAAGACCGGCTGGATTGAGAAGGAGGGAGCTTCCAAGCTGCCCCAATCCGGTGTAA
>CABSAB010000433.1 GCA_902475515.1 uncultured Eubacteriales bacterium
GTCGTCCTTCTCGCCGATGGAGATGGGACCTACGGCATCACCGAGGAGGATTTCCTCTCCGCCGAGATCAGCGTGGTCCCCGCCGCCCATGCCCGGGAGCTGGGCTTTGACCGCAGCATGATCGCCGCCTACGGCCACGATGACCGCAGCTGCTCCTTTGCCGCCCTGTACGCCATGCTCTCCCTGAAGGAGACCCCGGAGTACACCGCGGTGTGCTGCCTGGCGGACAAGGAGGAGATCGGCTCCATGGGCGTTTCCGGTATGCAGTCTCAGGCCTTCGAGCATTTCATCGACTGCCTGTGCGATGCCCAGAATGTCAAGCTCATGGACTGCTTCCGGAATTCCCAGTGCCTGTCCGCAGACGTGACCTGCGCCCATGATCCCACCTATCCCGATGTCACCGACAAGGCCAACAACGCCCACCTGAACTACGGCGTCTGCTTTGCCAAATATACCGGCTCCCGGGGCAAATCTGGTTCTTCGGATGCTCCGGCGGAGTTCGTCTCCAAGGTGCGCAGGCTCTGCGCCGATGGCGGCGTGATCTGGCAGATGGGCGAGCTGGGCAAAGTGGATGCCGGCGGCGGCGGCACCGTGGCCATGTTCATGGCCAACCGGAACATCCTGACGCTGGATACCGGCGTGCCGGTCCTGTCCATGCACGCGCCCATCGAAGTGGTAAGCAAGCTGGACTGCTATATGACCCAAAAGGCCATGAAGGTATTTTACCAGGACAAATAAGCCGCATCCTCACCCCTGCGTATGGACGGTCGTTCCATCCGCAGGGGATTTTTTACCGCATGGACCGCTTTCCGGTCTGCCATGGAATTTCGTTATTGATAAATCAGTTGAGAAAATGCGTCTGTACCCCGCCCGGTTTCGACGATATAATAAAATTACAGAAATCGAAACGGGAGTGAAACACAATGGCATATGTCATCAACCAACCGAACTGTTCCGGCTGCCACCGCTGCCGGGTGGAATGTCCCGTGGGGGCTATTCGGTTCAAAAACGCAAAATATTGGATCGACCCGGACAAGTGCGTTTCCTGCGGCCACTGCGCCGAAGTCTGCCACAACGAGGCCATCTCCGATCCGGATGCACCCAAGGCAGCGGCTGCACCCCACGCTCCGGTCCAGCTGGACTGCGATGTGGTGGTCATCGGTGCCGGAGCCTCCGGCCTGTCCGCTGCGGCCCGTGCTGCCGAGGCGGGCCGCAAGGTCATTGTTCTGGAAAAGGGCAAGGAAATCGGCGGCAGCGCCTGGTATGCCCATGCACGTCGATCCAATATTTTGCGTTTTTGAACCCCGCAGCCACTGGTCCAAGTGGCATGCGGAAGCCGGCATGACCGACCCCCGGGATGACGTGTACCGGGAGTTCATGAAACAGACCCAGGGCAGCGTCAACGGCAAGCTGGTCCGCCGCATTTTGGATGCGGACACGGAGTTCATCGACTGGCTCATCGAGAAGCACGACCTGGGCAGGGACTTCACCTTTGGCCCCCAGCCCTTCGGCGGCTATGGCATTACGGCGGCCTACGATTGGGACTATAACCACAAGCGGATCGACACCACCATCGGCCCCGGCGGCATCGGCTGGTGGATGACCAACAAGCTGCTGGGCATCGTGGAGGCAAACGGCGGCCAGGTGCTCTATCATACCCCCGCAAAAGAATTAAAGTGTGACGAAAACGGCCGTGTGACCCAGGTCATCGCCGAGGACGCAGGCGGCCAAGTAATCGTCCGCTGCAAGGCCTGCATTGTCTCCTCCGGCGCGTTCACCCGGAACAAGGAGCTTATGGCGAAATTCCAGCCCAAGTTCTATGCGGACGGCGATGGCGACGGCGTTCATGTGTTTACCCATCCCAACTGCACCGGCGACGGCATCACCATGTGCGAGGCCATCGGCGCGGATGTGGACTATCACAACCGGCGGGTGGGCATGTTCGGCCCCATGCGGCACCCCTTCGGCACCTGCTCCATCGCGGCGGGCATGGCGTCGGCCTTCGATGTGGACCGGGACGGAAATCTTTGTGATCTGCCCATGGCCCCCGGCGAGGTCAGCCCCC
>CABSAB010000434.1 GCA_902475515.1 uncultured Eubacteriales bacterium
GGTGCTCCTGAACTACGTGCAAAATGCCATCTCCTACGTAGTGAAGCAGCTCCGCCAGATCAAACTCCTCCGGCTCCAACTGCACCGTGCCGCTCTCCAGCCGGAACAGCTCCATCATCTTCAGGATCATGGTCATCATCCGGTCGGATTCGTCGCAGATCACATCGCAGTATTCCCGCACCTCGTCCCCGGTCTTGGCCATGCCCTGGCGGAGGCCGTCGGCGTAGCCGGCAATCAGCCCAATGGGGGTCTTGAGGTCGTGGGACAGGTTTGAGACCAGGTTTTTCCGGGCCTCCTCCTGCTCCTTTTTCTGCTGGATGTCCGCCTTGAGCTGCTCATTGGCCTCCTGGAGCTGGGCGATGTAGGTCTGCATGAAGTCCGACATGGTGTTGACGCTCTCGGCCATGACCCCGATCTCGCCGCCCATGTCCACATCGCACTTCTGGGAAAAGTCCAGATGGGCGATCTGATTGGCAATATTGGTGATTTGGGTAATGGGGTGGATTACCGCCGACGACATTCTGGAAAACGCCAGCACCGCCAGCAGCATCACCATCAGCCCCACGATCAGGGAAAACTGCACCGAGATCCCCGTGGCCTGGGAGATGGAGGCGTAGGAGGTGCTGATGTCCAGAATATAGCGGTCCGTCACGCCCCCCAGCGTCACCCGCCGCCCGCCGGAGGTGGTGGTGCCGGAGGCCGTGCTGTGGTACATCTCGTCGGTATTGATGTGGTAGCCCGTACTGGTGGCCGATGCGTGATCCCGGATAAACGGCAGGATGTTTTTCACCATTTCCCGCATGAACTGGTCCGGTATCTGGCTGTTGTAGTACACCTCCATGGTGTCGATGTCCGCAATGATGATGGAGAGGTTGGATTCCTCCAGGCTGGCTACCGTGTCAAGGTCGATCTCCCCCATCTCCGTCAGGGTGTGATAGGCGCCGATGAGGGTGCGCTCCACCTTGTGCAGATAGTAAGGCTCCATAAACAGCACGCTGAACAGGGACACCAGCGTGTAATACAGGGCCAATACCCCCACGCTCAGCACGATCAGGCTCCGCCTGAGACTGCTGCGAAAGGTCATGCTCATCCCTCCAGCTTATAGCCTCTCCCCCGAACGGTCTTCAAGGCAGCGCCGTGGTCCCCCAGCTTCATGCGGAGGTTCTTGATGTGGGTATCCACAGTCCGGGCGTCCCCGTAATAGTCAAAATTCCAAACCGCCGACAGGATCTGCTGGCGGGACAGGGCGATGTTCTTGTTCTGAGCCACATATAAGAGCAGCTCAAACTCCCTGGGAGTCAGGGCGATCTCCTTGCCGTCCGCCGTGACGGTGTGGGCGTCGGTGTCAATGCAGATCCCCGCCGCCTCCACGGTGCTGCGAACGGTCACAGAGCGCTTCAAAAGGGCCTTGACCCGGGCAATAAACACCGGGAATTTCACAGGCTTTGCAATATACTCATCGGCTCCGCAGACAAAGCCCATGACCTCGCTGCCCTCGTCGTCCTTGGCAGTGAGCATGATGATCGGGAGCTGGGAGAAGGTCCGAATGGCCTGACAGGCCTCGATTCCATCCATCTCCGGCATCATGATGTCGAGGATCACCAGGCTGATGTCGCTGTCGCTCTTCACCAGCTCCACGGCCTCCTGCCCGTCCGCGGCCTCGATGACCTTAAAGCCCTCGTTCCGGAGGAAATCCCCCACCAGCCGCCGCCAGCGTTCTTCGTCATCCGCGATCAAAATTTTCACATTGCTGTTCATTGTACTTCCTCCCGATAGACCGCCTCGCACCGGTGGATGGGGGTGCCGAGGTTGTAAAACTTTTCCTCATAGCCTGTCATGATCCCCTGGGGACCGCCGGCATGGAGGTCATCCGTCACATGGTAAAGCTCGTAGCCGCACAGCCGAAACTGCTCCAGGGAAAACGCAAACAGTCCCGCGTTGTCCGTCTTGAAATGGATGGCGCTTCCGGGCTTCATGATCTTCTGATAGAGCTTCAGGAAGCCCTCGTGGGTCAGCCGCCGCGGCGCATGCTTCTTATGGGGCCAGGGATCGCAGAAGT
>CABSAB010000435.1 GCA_902475515.1 uncultured Eubacteriales bacterium
CTATATTGAGGGCTTCGGCACACGTCCCGGCGACCATTGTCTGGTTGCTGAGGTTGGAGGAAAAGTGGTAGGGGCGGCGTGGTGCCGCATCATGGAGGACTACGGCCACATCGACAACGACACCCCCTCCCTGGCCATCTCATTGCTGCCGGAGTATCGCGGAAAAGGCATCGGGACACGGCTGTTGAACGATCTTTTACTCCTGCTCCAGGAGAATGGATACCGGCGGGCATCCCTCTCCGTCCAGAAGGAAAACCCGGCCCTGTGCCTCTACCAGCGAGCGGGCTTCCGAATCGCGGCAGAAAAGGGTACGGAATATCTGATGCTTTGGGATGCTGCCCAGGCGATGGAGCAGGAGAATATGGATATGGATGCAGAAAAACAGCGGGAAAGTAAGATCCAGCAGTGGTTTTCCATGTGGCTGGACAAGCAGGATACGGGCATTGAGGATTTCTTCGCCCTCGACGCCGTCTACATCGAGAGCTGGGGGCCGGAGTACCACGGAAGTGGAAAGATCAAGCTGTGGTTTGACGAGTGGAACACCCGCGGCACCGTGGAGCGGTGGGATATCCGGCAGTATTTCCACAAGGGCGACCAGACTGTGGTAGAGTGGGCCTTCCGGTGTGCCATGACGGATGGCACTGTCCAGAGCTTTGACGGACTCTCCCTCATCCGCTGTAACGAAGCGGGCCAGATCTGCTTTTTGCAGGAATTCGGGTGCAACGAAAACCGCTACGACCCCTACGCCCAGGGGAAAACCCCGGTGTTCCGGGAAGAGCAGCCGCTGTGGTTTTAAGGGGGAAAACGGTATGAAAGGCTTTGTCCGAAAGGAGACTCGCTTCTCCCTCTGCGGTCTCAACTGCGCCCTCTGCTCCATGCATCTGGGCGGATACTGTCCCGGCTGCGGCGGCGGGGCGGGCAACCAGAGCTGCGCCATCGCCAAATGCTCCCTGGCCCACGGCGGGGTGCCCTTTTGCTGGGAGTGTCCGGAGTACCCCTGCTCTCACTATGACGGCTTTGACGATGGGGACTCCTTCGTCCCCCACCGGAACCGGCAGCAGGATATCGCCCGTGCCCAGGAACTGGGGTTGGAGGCGCACCTCACGCAGTTAGCGGAAAATCGCGCCATATTGGACGCACTTCTGGCGGGCTACAACGACGGCCGCCGCAAGACGTTCTTCCATACGGCGGTCTATCTTCTGCCGCTGGGGGCGTTACAGTCCGTGATGGCTGACTTGGGCAGCCGGCCGGAACTGGCCGGACAGGCAGTAAAGGAGCGGGCCATGGCCGCCGTGGAACTGCTCCAACAGGCGGCGGATCGCCGGGGCATCAGCCTGAAGCTGAACAAGAAAGCGAAGAAGGGGTGAGTTTATGCCGACTTCCAAGGTGACGGTCCACTTTTCCTGCCCGGTGGAGCGGGTGTGGCAGACGGTGACCGACCTTTCCAACACCGCCTGGCGCAGCGACCTCAAACGGGTAGAAGTGCTGGACGAGAGCCACTTCGTAGAACACACCAAGAGCGGCTACGCCACGAACTTCACCGTCACGGCCTGTGAGCCGCTCCAGCGCTGGGCCTTCACCATGGAGAACGGCAATATGTCCGGCTCCTGGGAGGGAATCTTTGAGGCGGCAGAGGGTGGCACCCGGCTCCATTGCACCGAAACCGTCAACGCCAAGCACTGGTGGATGCACCCCTTTGTATCCGGCTATCTGAGGCGTCAGCAGAGGCTGTACCTGGACGATCTGCGGCGGGAACTGCAAAAATAGGGGCTGTTAGTTTGCGTTGCTTGTGGCAACGGGCCGCTTTTCCTACAATGGGGGCGAAAGGAGTTGAATCCCGATGCTCAATGAAAACATCAAAGCCATTCGAAGATCCAAGGGGCTCTCCCAACAGGAGCTGGCCGTCAAGCTGAACGTGGTGCGGCAGACCGTCTCAAAGTGGGAGCAAGGCTTATCTGTTCCAGACGCCGACCTGCTCATTGCCCTGTCGGAGGCGCTGGAGACGCCTGTCAGCACGTTGCTGGGGGAAACAGTTGCGGAGTCGGAGGCGGACG
>CABSAB010000436.1 GCA_902475515.1 uncultured Eubacteriales bacterium
CCGTCTGGATGGTGATCCGGCGGTCATTGATCAGCATCCAGCTCGACTCCTTCCAGCGCGTGTCTCTTTTTGGCTTCCAGCATCTCATGCTCATACAGGTAGTCGATAGAGACGCCGCTGACCCGTTCAGCCTTTTCCCGGAGCTTTTCATAGGCGTATTCTTCGCCGTTCTCTTTGGCCATTTGCTCCAGTTCTTCGGCATTGGCCTGGAGGGTGTCGAAAAAGCGCTGCATCCGCTGGGGACCGATGCCGAAGGCATCCGCCACCGAGACGGAGCACAGCCACAGCGCCCGCTGGGTGCGGATGTCAGCCTCCACCTGCACGGTGGTGTCCCGGGCGGCCTCCTTGACTGCCTGCTTCAGCATCCGCTGTCGGGTCAGCACATCGGCGTAGGTCTCTCCATGCCGTTTAGGGGCGGCGCCTCTTTTCTTCTTCATGTGCGTTTCCTCCTCAGTCCTTCTTGAAAAAGGGGTTTACCCAGCCCTCTGCCCGGAGCGGGAGGTCGGGGGCCCATGTGGGTGGCCGGCTCATCATGGCCACGACGTCCTCCAGCCGGTCATGCCCCGACGGGGCATCAATCACCACCTCGTCGTGGATGTGGAATACCACGGGGTAACCGGCGGCCTCCAGCCGCTCCACGGCTTCGGCGAGACAGTCCCGGGCGCAAGCCTGGGCCGGGAGTGCGACGCGCTTGCCGCCGTAGGTCTCCAGCATGCCCCACTTCTTTGTTTTCTGGTCTACCCCCCAATAGCAGAGCGCCGGCTGGCCGAACCGGTTGGTGCCGATGGAGGGCCGGGCATAGTAGAGCTTGCGGCCGCTGGGCAGCCGTATGGTCAGAAAGTCGTTGTGCGCGTCGCACTCCCAGTACAGCTACCGGCAGCGGGGCCCTCCATCGGCACCCCGGCGGCCTGTCTCCACAGCCTCCCGGGCGGCGGCGTCTACCGTATACCACAGCTGCACGATGTGTGGGTTGGCCTTCCGCCACTTATGGACCATGTCGGCGATCTCCTCGTCCGGCAGACCGGCCAGGGCTTTGGAGACATCCATGGTACGCATTGCGGAGACGCCGCCCTGATAGCCCAGGGCCAGAGTGGCCACTTTGCCCCGCTGCCGGTAGCTGTACTCCGGGTTGCCTTTTTGGATGCGCTCCAGGGGTATCCCAAACATCTGTGAAGCGGTGGCCTCGTATATCTTTCCGTGGGTGCGGAAGACGTCCAGCACCCAGTCCTCCCCGGCCAGCCAGGCGATCATGCGGGCCTCAATGGCCGAGAAGTCTGCGTCCACCAGGATATGCCCCGGGGAGGCGACGAACGCTGTGCGGATCAGCTGGGAGAGCGTGTCCGGCACACCACCGAACACCCACCCCAGGGCGGCGGAATCGCGGGTCTTGACCAGTTCTCGGGCCAGGGGCAGCAGGTTGCCGTCGATGTAGGTCCGGGGCAGGTTTTGGGGCTGCACGATGCGCCCTGCCCACCGCCCTGTCCGGTTGGCGCCGTAGAACTGGAGCAGCCCGCGCACCCGGCCGTCGCCGCAGGTGGCCACGGCCAGGGCCGCGTACTTCTTGTTGCTGGTTTTGCCCAGCAGCTGCCGGAGCTCCAGCATACGACGGGCGTCCTCGCTGTCCAGCTCCTGTTTGAGCAGGTCCGAAACGGTGGCCTTGCGCAGGTCCGCCACCTCCTGGCCGGTCTCCCGCTCCAGCCAGCCGGTCACCTGGGAGACACTGTTTGGATTATCCAGGCCGGTGATCTGCGCCGCCTCTCGTGTGAAACCCTCTCGGGCCGCGGCGTCCAGCTCCAGCGCGCCCTGGACCAGATCTGTGTCCACGGCCACGCCGCGGGCATTGATCTGCTGGTCGGTCACCCATTGGGCCTGCACATCGTCCGAGACGGGGAAAGCGGACAGGAAATGCTCGATCTCCATTTCCGCCACCACGTCCTGGCCGTTGTAGGTTTTGAACAGCTCCCATTTTGCGGGGTCGTGGTGAGGCAGATTGCGCTGCCTCCCGCCATTGCTTTTTGTGGGTTTGCAGGGTGTACGATGC
>CABSAB010000437.1 GCA_902475515.1 uncultured Eubacteriales bacterium
CGCCGTTGGGGCCGATGAGGGCCACGATCTCCCCTTCGTTCACCTCCAGGGAGAGGTTATTGACCGCCACCACGCCGCCAAACTGCATGGTGATGTTTTCCATTTGCAGAACGTGGTTACGCTCACTCATGGGGTTCATCCTCCTTTCCCTGGGGGCCGTCAGCTGGGGCCGTTTTGGCCGCCTTTCGTCCACGTATCTTCCGGACTATGCCGGTGAAGGACAACTCCTTGTTGCCCATGATGCCTCTGGAGAAGAAGAGGACGATGATCATGATGACAACGGAGAAGACCACCTTCCGGAAACCGTCCCGGAAGAAGGACACTTCCATGCCCATGAAGGAACCGCTATCCAGGAAACGCAGCCACCATTCAGAGCAAGCAATGTACAGGAACGCTGCGATGCAGCTGCCAGTGATGGAACCGATGCCACCGATGACCACAATGAGCAGCAACTCATAGGTCATGGTAGAGGCAAAGGGATCCGCCTGCACGGTGGTCTGGAACATGGCCAGCAGGGCACCGCCCACACCAGCAAAGAAGCTGGAAATGACAAAGGACAGCATCTTATGCTTGAACAGGTTGATACCCATGGCTTCGGCGGCCACCTCGTCGTCTCGAATGGACTTGAAGGCCCGGCCATAGGACGAATTGACCAGCAGAACGATGATGACAATGCTCAGCGTCGCAATCAGGAAGGGGAAGAGGGTATCCAGTTTATAGATCATCCCACCGACCTGAACCTGGATGTCGTCAAAGTTGGTATACTTTCTCAGCAGGTTAGAGCCGTTGGTGATCTTACCCAGTCCGTTCCACTGGAAGATGGCCCGGATAATCTCTGCGAAACCCAAAGTCGCGATGGCAAGGTAATCGCTCTTCAGGCGAAGCACTGGGATGCCGATGAGGGCGGCAAACACTGCCGCTACCAGACCGCCAATGATGATACAGAGGATGGCACCGATAAAGTTACCGGCGTTCACCCCCAGGACATTGCCCAGGGACTCCGGAATCGAGAATTGGATGGCACCGCCGTCAAAGTACTGATACACGGAGGCGTGCTGGTCTGCGGGGATCGAAAAAATGGAATAGGCATAGGCCCCAATGAGCATAAAGCCCGCCTGGCCTAGAGAGAACAGGCCCGTAAACCCATTGAGCAGGTTCATGGACACACACACCAAGGCATAGATGGCACCTTTCTTCAGAACGGTAACCAGCATGATGGTGGTGGAGTTGCTGGGCAGGGCATTGTCCAGCAGGAACAGGAAGACATACAGGACCACCAGGCAGATCACCGCAATGAAGCTGCCAATTTTCTGATCGGTGGATTTCTTCGCTCTCGCTTGTAAACTTTTTCCCATAGCGCGCACCTCACACCTTATCCGTGGACTTCTCACCGAAGATGCCGGTGGGCTTCACCACGAGGATGACGATCAGCAGGACGAAGGTGAAGGCGTCGGAGAACACCGTCCAACCCAAGCCCTTGATGATGTTTTCACAGATGCCGATGATAAAGGCACCAATCACCGCGCCGGGGACCGAGCCGATCCCGCCGAACACCGCTGCCACGAACGCCTTCAGGCCAGGCATGGCACCGGAGGTGGGGATGACGGAAGTGTAGTTGGTGAAGTAGAGCAGGGAGCCCACCGCTGCCAGCAGACAGCCGATGGCAAAGGTCATGCTGATCACGTTGTTGATCTTAATGCCCATGAGCTCACTGGTCTCAAAGTCCCGGGAGACTGCGCGCATGGCCATGCCCGTCTTGGTCTTCTTGATCATCGTCACCAGGATGAGGACGAGGATCACGGTAAGAATGGGCGTGATGATGGTGACCATCTTCGTGCTGGCAGAGCCAATCTGCACCTGCTCAGACAGGAAGGGAATGGAGGGATAGATCTGGGGCAGACCGCCGGTAAAGTACAGGGCACAGTTCTGCAGCAGATAGGACACACCGATGGCGGAAATCATAACCGACATCCGGGGGGCCGAGCGCAATGGTTTGTAGGCTACCTTCTCAATAATAACGGAA
>CABSAB010000438.1 GCA_902475515.1 uncultured Eubacteriales bacterium
TGTAGTCCTGCCGGTTTATCGACGAAACCCATTTTGAAACCAGCGGAGGGTATTCCAGCGCCCTTTATCATATCTGCGAATTTGCAGAGCGTTTGGAGCAAACTCACGGGAGCGTGATCCCGCTGCGTTCTTCTCTGCCTGTACAGTGCTTTAGTACGCTGCCCTCATCCGGGGAGCTGATTCTTCTGACCAGGGGCGAAAAAGGATACAGCCCCTGTCCTGAATTTTCAGCGGCGGACGCCGGAGAAAATCGCAGATTTGCAGAGGACAGCAATGGAAAAAACGGCGTTACCAAAGCGCAGGAGGCCGCTATGCTGGCCGGCTCCATGTTTGGGTGGCAGACCCCCGCCGCCGATCCCCAAAACTATGACGAGCAGGGGCAGCCCATCAGGCCCAGGCAGAAAGACCGAGGTGAAGCCCGATGAAGAATAGGCATAATCAAATCTGGGCGCGGATAGGTATGACATTTTCTCTTACGCCGGATGAAATGGAGCTGCTTGTTTCTGGAAACGACTTGGACAAACGAAAATGTCTTTCCCGGATTTTCACGGAGGGCAGAGCCGTGGTTAATGGTGACAGCTATATTCCAGATTCTATTATGGAGAAGTATAACGAAACCTATGGAACGCATTATGACTGCGGGGACGTTGATTTAGATACAGAAGAACTCTCCGGGAAAACTGTGTGTTTGGGTAAATTCCCTTTAAGAAATCGAGGTGAAGCCCGATGAAGGAAGAAAGACACGTTATCTGGAGCAATTATGGTCTGGACTATGAGGACTGGCGGGACGATCTGGAGGCAGAATACCCGGATTTATCCGAAGATGAGCGCATTTCCCTGATGTATGAGATCAATGGGGATTACCTGGATGATGAACGCGCTAACCTCAATGTACAGCTTTCCCAGCCGATTTTGGTTGTAGGCGACCTGGGCCTGTGGAATGGTCGGCGCATGGGATATAAGGAAATCCCCAGCGGCAATATCCGGGACTGCCTGTATTCCGATACGGATTATTCCACCTGGTATGTGGACCGGCTGGGTGATCTGCGGTGCGACGCCATCCACCATGATGGCACGAACTTTTATCTTTACCGCGTTTACAAGGACAGCGCCAGCCCTTCTCAAATTGAACTGCTGAAAGAAAAACTATATCGCGGCATTGCAACCCGCGCCGATATTACGAGAGTGACCCGCAGGCTGGGCGACGACATCGCCAAAGTCTACGGGTTTTCCATTTCCCGGCAGCGGCAGGCCGTCGCCATGGAAAGATGAGGTGATAAAAATGGCGTCTTTACCGCCCGTAAAACTGGATACGCATGAGGACTGGTTCAACTTGCTGATGACGGTTCTCCATCAGCAGGCGGAACAGAACCCCTATGAAGAATACCGGGAGATGGCTCAAAAGCTGATCGACCAGTTTATGCGCTATGGGAGGCCCTTTGTTGACAGTGACCATGCGCCCTGCGTGGCGCTTCGGATGTACCCGAAGGAGGCCGGAAATACCATCTGGCTGTTGCTGCTCTCCCTGTGCAATCAATATGACCCGGATAAGGATTACAGCGCAGAACTGAAAGCTGCGAAAAAAGAATAAGAAAAGGAGGGGCAACCGATGGCGATACGATATAAAGCCTTGACGGAGCTGTACCAGGAAACGCAGCGCAGCGTGACAGCTCCTGACCAGTGGCGGGCGTTTCTGGCTTCTGCCTGCCGCAACTACCGGCTT
Organism: uncultured Eubacteriales bacterium; assembly: GCA_902475515.1. Classification (GTDB taxonomy): domain Bacteria; phylum Bacillota; class Clostridia; order Oscillospirales; family Oscillospiraceae; genus HGM13006. The sequence goes on from CABSAB010000438.1 coordinate 1,724, forward strand.
TCTTTCGATGAACAACTGCTTGTCTACGCCCAGCGCCCAGACGCCACCGCCGTCCTGGAGATCGAGCGATGGAACCGGCAATTTGGGCGCTGGGTAAACCGGGGCGCAAACGGCATTGCCGTTTTTGATGGGGAACACAATGGAAAACCCCGACTGAAATACTACTTTGATATTTCCGATACCCATGAGGCCCGGCTCCCCCGGCCCGTCCCTCTTTGGACGGTGCGGGAAGAATACGCGCCGGACATCATCGAAACACTGGAAAACAGCTTTGTGGAGTTGGAACACA
>CABSAB010000439.1 GCA_902475515.1 uncultured Eubacteriales bacterium
CAACCCGCCCATGGCGGTGGGGGTGGAATACCGGACCACAGAGCGCTATAACGGCAAGGTGCTTTACACCAAGCTGCTGGACCTGGGGGCATTGCCTGTCAACAGTTCCAAGGCGGTCTCCACTGGGCTGCCATCTGGAACATTTATTACTTACGTTCAAGCCTTTGCCGTTGCTAGCGGGAACACACTCCCATTAACTTTTGTGGAACCCCTCCAGGCCGGAAAGCAGTACGCCACCTGCTGGATTACAGGGAGCGGACAGACCATCAACACATACACGTCCTATCCCAGCATCACAGCCCAGGCAGCTGCTATCATAAAATACTATAGGTCGTAAGGAGGGCACATGGCTAAGATTATCAAATATCATCTGAAAACCATCATCGAGGACGGCGTGGAGATCAAAGGCGCAGCCTGTTCCATGCCCTACTCCGAGGAGAATCTTAAGATCGCCCGGGCGGAGGCCTTTGAAGCGGTCTCCATTGAGGATGACGGCACCGGGCCGAGCATCACCCCGGAGGCCGTCATAGCCGCCATGAGCGAGGCCTGTGCCGCCGCCATTACCGGTGGGGTGGATGTGGCCCTCAGTGACGGACGGACCTGTCATTTCAGCCTGACGCTGGAGGACCAGATGAACCTTATGAGCCTTCAGGCTCTGGTGGATGCCGGGGCAGAGGCTGTCCCCTATCATGCAGACGGCGAGGATTGCCGGTACTACAGCGCCGCAGATTTTCATACCATCACACAGGCGGCCACCATGTGGAAGATGTACCAGGAGAGCTACTTTAACAGTCTCCGAAGCTACATCCAATCCCTCGAAAGCGAGGATGACCTGGAGGCCGTCCGGTATGGCATGGAGATCCCGGAGGCGTTCCAGACAGACGTGCTCCGGCAGCTTATGGGAGGAATGCAGACATGAAATTTCTGATGCACATGAATAAGGCCGTGACCCTGTTTCTGATCGGCGCGGCCACCTATGCGGGCATTGAGGTCCTCTGGCGGGGGCACACCCACTGGACCATGGCGGTGCTGGGCGGGCTGCTGTTCCTGCTGCTGGGGGGCATCAATGAGGTGCTGCCCTGGGAGATGTCCCTGGTGCTCCAGGGATGTATCGGGGCGGTGCTGGTAACGGTGGTGGAGTTTGCAGCGGGGCTGATTCTCAACGTATGGCTGGGCATGGGTATCTGGGATTACAGTGACGTGCCCGGGAATCTCCTGGGCCAGGTGTGCCCACAGTTTATGATCGCATGGTTCGGGCTCAGTCTGGTGGCGATCATTCTGGATGACTGGCTGCGGCATTGGTTCTGGGAAGAGAAGCGGCCCCGTTACACGCTGTTCAAACGGCGGGAGGTGTGAGCGTGGAAATGCAGGAAGTATTGGCCCGGCTGGTGTCTGTGGAGGAGCGGAGCAAGTCCAACTCCCACCGGCTGGAAGCACTTGAAATGCAGACGGAGGCCATCAACCGTATCGCCACATCCGTGGAGGTCATGACCGTGCAGCAGCACACCATGGCCGGTCAGATCACGGAGATGTCGCAAGAGGCCACCACTTCTAAGGCTGAACCGGGGAAGCGCTGGCGCTTCGTGGTGGAAAAGGCCATCTATGTTGTGGTGTCCGCCGTTGTGGGCTTTGTGCTTGCCAAGGCCGGGATTAGTTAAGGAGGTATGCACCAATGAAAATCAGTGAAGATACGAAGAAGTGGTGGAAGGCCGCTGGTATCCGGGCGGCAAAGACGGTTTGCCAGACAGCGGTGGCAACCATCGGAACCGCAGCGGTGCTGTCGGAGGTCAATTGGATCGCGGTGCTGTCGGCATCGGTGCTGTCCGGGATCTTGAGCCTGCTGACCAGCGTGAAGGGACTGCCGGAGGTGAAAGTATGAGCTATTTCGGCATCGACGTCTCTGAGAACAACGGGAAGCTGGATTGGGCGAAACTCAAGGCTGCCGGGGTGCAGTACGCCATCATCCGTGGAGGATATGGACGGTATGCCGTGGACGGGGAATTCCGC
>CABSAB010000440.1 GCA_902475515.1 uncultured Eubacteriales bacterium
AGGTGGCCAAGTAAGTTCTTTTGGCATACCTTCTCGGCGTCCTTCTTGGTGCTGCCGGTCTTCTCGGCGACGGTGGTGATCAGTTCAGTTTTGTTCATAATTTATTACTCCTTCATATTCAGCCGTAAACGGCCTTTTCATATTATGCGTTCCGGCCTGCTTCCTCCCTGCGTACCCAGGCCAGAAAGGCATCGCAGTGCTGATTCAGGGCTTCCTCCGGGTCTATGTCCATGGCCCGCGCCCGGCAGACGGCCTCAAAGAGCAGCGCACCCACGGAGGCTTCTTCGGTCTCCCCCTGCGCCGCGAAGCGCCGGGGATCAAAGCCCGCCTTTTCCGCTTTTTTCTGCATCTTTTCCGCGCGCCACAGAGCCGGCAGGCTCCTTGCCACGGCGTCAAGCTCCTCATAGACGGAGACTTGCCCCTTTTCCCGGCGCTTGATCTCATCCCAGTCAAGCTCCGCCCCGGTGCCAAAGATCGCAGGGTGCCGGGAGATCATCTTCTTTACCACACCGTCGCATACGTCATCTATGGCAAAGTGCCCCGCATCCTCCTCGATGCCGGCATGGAACACTATGTGGAGCAGGACATCACCCAGCTCCTCCATAAGTCCCGCCGTATCGCCGCTGTCAATGGCTTCGCAGGCTTCGTAAACCTCTTCGATGAAATTTCGCCGAATGCTGTCATGGGTCTGCACCCGATCCCAGGGACAGCCGTCCGGTGCGCGGAGCACCTGCACCAGCCGCCGAAGGTCCGCAAACCCATAACGATCTTTGCTATAAAAATCTACCATACTTTTTCCCTCTGCGCAAGCCCAGATTTCATTTTTTATGAAAAATTTTTATGAGTTTTCAATCTTTTTCGGATATTTTCCTGAAATTGGCTCAATCCGCCCCGCTTCCGGGACGAATTCCCAGCATTTTGGCGATGGTCTCGCCCTTGGGCAGCAGCTGGCAGTCGTACCAGGTGATGATCTTCATGAGGAACACCAGCGCAAAGTAGATCACGCAGGCCACAGCCACGCTCACCGCCGCCGCCAGGGTCACGGAATCCACCATGTTCTGCATGGCCTCGAAGCTGAAATACGCACCCACAGCCATGACCGCCGTGGCCACGATGGGCTTGACGAACTGCTGCAGCACCCGGGGCGGCAGCTCCAGGCACCGGTGCATGGCCCAGATGTTCAGGAACATGATCACCGCGCAGTAGGCAATGGTGGCGATGGCCGCGCCATAGATGCCGATGCCCTCCATACCGATGAGCACATAGTCCGTAACGATGTTGACGATGCCGCCCACCAGGGTGGTATAGATGGGGATGGACACTCTGCCGTGGGCCTGCAAAATGGCATTGGTCATGGCCACCATGCAGTTAAAGACCACCGCGATTCCCAAAATGGCCAGCAGGGGCCCGGCCACATGCAGCGTCTCGGCCCCATAGCCGTAGGCAATGGCCTGGATGGGCGACGCCAGCACCGCAAGGCCCGCGCTGCACGGGAGCGCGATCAGCGCCGTCATGCGGATGGCAGATTCCTCGGTCCGGCGGGCCTCCCGGAAGTTGTGGGCCGTCAGGGCCGCCGTCACCGCCGGGATGATGCCGATGGCCAGGGGCTGGATCAGCGCCGGGGGCAGCATGTAGAAGGTCTGGGCCGCCGAATAGGTGCCAAACAGCGTGGTGGCCGCCTTGGCCGTGAGGCCCAGGGAATCCTGGAGCCGCCCCTGGATGATGCCCGTGTCCAGCGCGTTAAAGATCTGGAGGCCTGTGGAACCGATCGTGATCGGCACCGCCAGCCGCAGCAGCTGCTTTGCCGTCTCCCGGGAGGACTGGCCCTCCATGGCCTCCTCCGCCGGGGTCAGCCGCACGCGCTTTTTCCGGTACTGCACAAACAGATACAGGCACGCCAGGATGGAGCCGGAGGTCACGCCGAAGATGGCGCCCCCCGCTGCCTCTGCCACGCCAAAGCCCAGATGCAGCACCAGATACACCGCGCCCATGTTCCTCTGCAT
>CABSAB010000441.1 GCA_902475515.1 uncultured Eubacteriales bacterium
TCAGGGGGCCGCAGACTGGCGGGTATACGGCAGCCGCTGGCAGAAGGACCACGGAATCCCCGACAACACCATGAGCGCTCTCCGGAGTGTCATGGACGACACCTATTGGGAACTGAATCCCGCTTTGGCCTACAACACCTTCAAGGCCACGGGAGAATTCTTCGACTTTCTCTGCGACACCGGCGAGGGTGTGGAGGACCTTTACCAGGAGGGCACTTACATCTTTGACACCCCCAGCGGTCCCAAGATCCCCGCTTTCAAAAAGGAGCGCAAGGGCGGTGCCTATGTGATGAAACGCATGATCGAGCTGTGCGAGAAAAACGGCGTGACCATGTTGAAGAACACCGCTGTGGAAACAGTTACCCACGCTGACGGCGTATACACCGTCACGGCATCCGATCCCGGCGGCGAAAGCACCATCACTGCCAAGGCCTGCATTCTGGCAACCGGCAGCTGGATCCGCAATCCGGAGATCGTAAAAAAGTATGTGCCTAAGGCCATGGCTATGCCCATGGGTGACGGCGGCCACACCCACCCCTCTTATACCGGCGACGCATTGCCCTTGCCGAGGGGCTGGGGGCCAAAATCGACTACGACAGCTTTGAAATTCGCTTTATGGGGCCGCTGCCCATGTGCCCCAGCCAGACGCTGATGAGCATGGCTATGGAGGCCTGCACCATTTGGGTCAACAAGGACGGCAAGCGCTGGATCAACGAAGGGACCCAAAAGCGCCGGGGCATCTTTGAGACCGGAAACCGTCTGGTGGAGCAGCCCGAATGCCAGTCCTTCTATCTCTTTGACCAGGGTATGATCGATAAATGCGTGGCAGACTTCCGGGGCGGAAAGGCCTACGAATGGTGCTTCCCTGCCCCGCCCTCATACTGTGACGATGTCCAGGCGGAGATCGAAAACGCGTTCAACCCGCCCAAGGGCTGCGGAATGCCCCCCATGCCCGGCATGGGAAAATCCATTGCCCGGGCCGACCCCCTGGACGAGCTTGCCGCCCAGTTGGATATCAACGCCGAGAACCTCAAAGCCACCGTGGCTCATTATAACGAGATGTGCAATACCGGCGTGGACAGTGAATTCTTCAAGGACCCCGACGAGATGGTTCCCTTTACAAAGGGCCCCTACTATGCGGTGTCCGGAGGCTTAGGCAGTGACGGCGCCTTTGGCGGCGTGTTTGTGAATGAGAACGTTCAGGCCACTGCCAAGGATGGCGGATTGATCGAGGGTCTCTACGTTCCCGGAGATTTCTCCTCGGGACGGTACCTCAACATCCGCAACAACAAGGTACAGATCATCAACGACCTTTCCTGGGCGTTTGCCAGCGGCTGGATCGCAGCCGGGAGCGCCGTTGATTTTCTGAAATAAAAATCAGGAGGTAAACCTAGCATGAAAACCAAACTTCTGGCGCTTCTGCTTGCCGCAATGATGCTTCTCAGCCTATGCGCCTGCGGAAACGACGCCAAATCCTCCGGAGCTGCGGAACCGTCCGCGGCTGCGGAGGGAACACCCGCGCAGGCCCCGGCAGATGATGATGCCGAAACGCCTGCCGCTCCTGCTGACGCCGAAGAGTCCACGGCGGAACAGGCGGATTCCTACGGTACCATTGAGTACCCCATTCCCGGAGATCATACCTTCTCCATGACTTCCGTCACCCGCATGAACGTGGCGGATGCCCTGGGCGAAGATGACTACAGCGTGACGCTCTCTTACGCGGCACTGGCCGAGGCCACCGGCGTAAACATTGAGTTCGAGATGCTGCCGGAGACCTCTTATCTGGATACCCTGAACCTGCGGATCGCTTCCGAGGAATTCCCCGATATGTTCAGCCAGACCGTGGGCTCCTACGACTCGAAGCTTCAGAGCGCTGTGGAGACCGAGATCCTGGTGGACCTGCGGGACTATCTGGACCATGCCCCCGACTGGGCCCGGGTCCTGGACACCAACAAGGACTACTATGACGCCGTGGTAAACGGCGACGGCAGTCTGGCCGTTGT
>CABSAB010000442.1 GCA_902475515.1 uncultured Eubacteriales bacterium
TTTGCAGCCCAGGCGCACCGCAGATCAGCAGCGGTTTTTCCGCCGCACCGATCATCTCCGCCAGCTTTTCAATGTCCCCGTGGTTTGGCTCCGGCGTCTTGATGTCCCAGCCGATGCGCTTTGTCAGCGCCTTGAGCCGTCCGTGCTTGATGTGCTCCTTCCGCTCCATGGGCTCATAATCGATGAGCACATCCGGCGCCGTTACATTTTTCAGAAAATCAATGAGCACCGGCCCGGGCCGCCCCGTGGCCGCCACCGCAAAGGCCTCCCGCATCACGTCGGGGATGGTCTGGGGGTCCCGCACCAGATAGGTGGCCTTGGTGATGGGCATGGCGATGCCCGTGATGTCCACCTCCTGGAAGGCGTCCTTGCCCAGGGTGTTTTCCGTCACATTGCAGGTGATGAATACCACCGGGGAGGAATCGTAGTACGCCGTGGCAATGCCTGTTGTCAGGTTCGTGGCCCCGGGGCCGGAAGTGGCAAAGCATACGCCCACCTTGCCCGTGGACCGGGCGTACCCGTCCGCCGCGTGGGACGCGCCCTGCTCGTGGGCCGTCAGCACATGCCGCAGCTTGTCCTGATAACCGTAAAGCTCATCATAAATATTCAAAATCGTGCCGCCGGGATAGCCAAAGATGGTATCCACCCCCTGCTCCAGCAGGCACTCCAAAATCGCAACCGTGGATTTGACTTTCATGGTTTCACCCCTTTACATTTTTCCGCTGCCCTTTTGCACGGCAATGAGCCCTGTCCGGGCCACCTCCAGAATGGAGAAGGGCCGAAGCAAGCTCTGGAACAGCTCCAACCGGTCTCCGGTGTCGCTGAGCTCCAGCGTCATGGTGGTGGGCGAAACATCCGCAATCTTCGCCCCCATGATCTGGCAGACATTCATAATATCCACCCGGGTCTTGGTGGTGCTGGAAACCTTGACGATCATCAGCTCCCGCCCGATCATCCGGTTTTCATCCAGCGTCCGGACCTTGATGACATCCACCAGCTTGTTCAGCTGCTTTTCCACCTGCTCCACCACGCTGTTGCCGGAATCGACAATAATGGTAATGCGGGAAATGGTGGGGTCGTCCGTGACCCCCACGGCCAGGGATTCAATGTTAAAGGCCCGGCGGGAGAACAGTCCCGTGATCTTGTTCAGCACCGCCGGCTGGTTTTCCACCAGGATCGAAATGGTCTGTTTCATGGACTTTCTCCCCCTCTCAGTCTCCGGTCTTGGCGTCCGGGTCTACCCGGCAGCACAGGAGATACGGTCCATCGGCCGCCAGCATCTCCCGCAGCTTCTCCTCGATCTCCCCATCCTCATGGACCTCACCGTAGCCGATGCCGTAGGCCGCCGCCAGCAGCGAAAAATCCGGGGAGTGCTCCAGCGCCACTCCAAAGGGCCCGCTGTAGCTGCTGTGCTGGATCTCGTTCACCAGGCCCAGCACGTTATTCTGCATCATAATGATCTTGACGTTCGCGCCGAGATTCCTCAGCGTGCTCAGTTCATTTTCAAACATCTGGAAGCTGCCGTCGCCGCAGACCACCACATTCTGCCTGGACGGTTCCGCCACATAAGCGCCCAAGGCCGCCGGCAGGGAATAGCCCATGGTGCCAAGGCCGCCGGTGGTGAGAAACCGTCCGTGCTTGATCTCCATGTGCTTGCAGGCCCAGATCTGATTCTGGCCCACATCCACAGCGGTAATGGCGTTGTCGTCCAGCATTTGCCCCAGTGCCCGCATGACCTTGGCGGGGTGGGCATAGCCCTGCTTGGCGGGAAGCTCCCGCTTCAGCTCTGCCTGACGCTTCTCCCGCATAGCCGGGAGGTCTTGGGTCTGGGCCACCGGACAGTGTTCCATCAGCTGTCCCAGCACCTCTTTCACATCCCCCACCACGGGGATGGTGGTGCTGACATTCTTGCCGATCTCCGCCGGGTCCACGTCAATGTGGATGGAGACCCTGGGCAATTCCGATCTGCTGATTCTGGTGGGGGCCAGAGTTGCCAACC
>CABSAB010000443.1 GCA_902475515.1 uncultured Eubacteriales bacterium
CCGCCCGTTGCTGCCGCAGGGCGTCGGTGAGGGGCTGACAGGCGGAATATTTCATCACAGCGTCAATGCCGTCCCGGCCCATCATGGAGGTCTGACGGATGTAGTTCAGAAGTTCGGTGTCGGTGATCATGGCGCTTGTCTCCTTTTGCTGATTTGCCCCTAGTATGCGCCTTTCGGATTAAACTATGCAAAATCGTCTGTAAAACTGAAATGCGGCAGGGGATATCAGCCCCTGCCGCATTCTGGTCCGGCATGGCATATCATGCCGGCGATCTGGTTTTATTCAAAGGTTCCCGCCCGGTCCAGCATGACCAAAAGCCGGACTGAATCTTCGGTCAAATCCAGGATCAGTTCCTCGCCGGAGCCGCCCCGGCCTTTGAGAACGCCCAGCGCAATAAGCTTTTCCAGGGTCATGAGATACAGCGGGTCCGCCACATCCCGAAGCAGGTGATAGACCTTTGAACCTTCCATGGGCACCATTTTGCCGCTGGCGTCCAGATAGATCTGGGAATTTGTCACCATGGCGCCGTCCGCACCGAGATAGTACCAGTTTCCATTGTCCTGCTGCCACTGATTTGCCACCATATATCCCTCCTTGTCAAAGTAGTACCAATCGTTACCGATCTTTTCCCACTGGGCTGTGGGATAACTGCCGTCCTCCCGGACATACCACCAGCCGGTGTCGTTTTTCTGCCATCCGGTCTTGGGCTTTTCGGGGTCCAGCAGGGAAGTATCCTTCAGCAGGTCCATATCAAACCGCGCCGAGATGCCGGGGATGATTCCAGCGCTGCTGAACTGCCAAATGGCGTAATTCTGGATGTCCGGCGCCGCGGCATACTGGGCATACCACTGAACGAACCGGCCCAGCAGGGAGGTATCCACCATGGTGCGGTAATAGTCCAGGTTATAGTAAATGCCGCCCCGGTAGCCCCGGGCCTCCACCTCGCTTAAAAATGCAAGGGAAAACTCATTGAACTGCGTCCTGCCCAGGGTGATGCCCTGCTGGGCTGCATAGCGGACGGTGTCATATTCAAAATCGTAGAAGATGGGAAGCTGAATGTCGTAACTACTGAGCAGAGACAGGCATTTTTTTGCCTCCTCCCGGGCGCCGTCGGCACAAAGAGCGTAGGAGAACCAGTACACGCCTACGGGGATGCCGTTATCCAGGGCGCCCCGGATGTTGTTGTAAAATTGCCCGTCCACGGCATACCGTCCATAGCCGCCGCGGATGATGGCAAAGCGGATGCCGGCGGCCTTGATCTTCTTCCAGTCCAGGGTGCCCTGAAACTCGCTGACATCAATGCCGAGTATTTCGGCCATATGCGTCACTCCTTTCTGCAAGTGCTGTCGTACCGTCCCGAAAAACCTCAGGACAATAACAGTCTATGCCGCAGCCTGCCGAAAGGGGAACCGCCCGGTGGGACGGGCACATTTTTCTGTAAATGATATCCTACTGCATAAAATGATACATTGTGCCGCCGGAGCTTGTGTGATATGATAAATCATATTAATTCAAACTATTTTGCGGAGGAATCTGGATATGAAAACCAAACAGTGTGATATCGTTGTCATCGGCGGCGGCGGCAGCGGCCTGGTGGCGGGCTGCCGTGCGGCCAGCCTGGGCAAGAAGGTCATTGTGCTGGAGAAGGATAAGACTTTGGGCGGCGGCATGAACATGGCCTCCACCATGCGCACCTTCGGGAGCAAATGGCAGAAGGAGCGGGGGCTGGAGGATACAACGATGCTGTTCCTGCGGAACCGCATGGACGAGACCTTCTGGCGCATTGACCGGAAGCTGGCGGCGAACGTCATCCGCGGCACCGGAAAGTTCTTTGACTGGTACTGCGAGATCGCGGACAAGGAGGACTTAGACGCCTTTTATGTGGGGCGCTATGTGTTTGACAATCCTTCGGACGGCCCCCTGGGACCCCAGTCCGGCGGCCATCACGCGGGCGCATCCGGCAAGGGCAGCGGACGGGCGAATCCATGCCCCG
>CABSAB010000444.1 GCA_902475515.1 uncultured Eubacteriales bacterium
GGATCATCTCCTGGTGATACAGGCACCATCTCCCCGGCGGCGCTGATCGTGGTGGCGGCGGCGGGGGTCTGCGGATTCACCCTGCCGGAGCGGGATTTTGCCGACGGCATCCGGGTATGGCGCTTCCTCATCGCATTGGGCGGCCTTGCGGCGGGGCTTGCGGGCGTGACTATGGTAGGGCTGCTGATGCTGCTGCACATGGGCGATCTCCGGAGCCTGGGCGTTCCCTATCTCTACCCCATGGACCGGGGTAAGGTCCCGCCCCTGCGGGGCAGGCTGATCCGGGAGAAGCTGCGGAAGCAGATCCTGGAGCCGGTCAATGACAGAAATCAGAGGTGATCAATATGAAACTGTGGCTGCTGGCGGGGATCATCGCCCTGTGCGTGGGCTATTTTGACCTGCTGCCCTTTGAGAGCGCGGATGCGGGTGAATTATATATTGTAGAGACCTTGATGGTGGAGGACCGGGGCGGGGAGGTCCGCCTCTACGCCGGAGAGGCGGAGGGCCGCGGCGCCACCACGGAAGCCGCGGTGGCGGACATGGAGAATTACGCGCCGGGAAGGCTGTTTTTGCGGCAGACCAAGCGGCTGATCTTCTGCGGCGGCAGCGAGGTCATGCCCATGGAGCTGCCGGATACGCTGCCCATGGGGGCGGCAGTCTACGGTGCGGAGGAATCCGCAAAGACCCTGTTGGATTCCGAGGACCTGGAGGATGTGCTGGAGGCCCGGGAGCGGCGCCGGGCGGACATGCCCACTCTGGCCGATCTCAAAAATGATACGCTGACAGGCCGGTCCCTGACCCTGGCGGACCTGGACTGGGAGGAGGATGCGCGATGAAAAAAGACGCGGGGATCTTCGCGGCAGTGGTGGGCATCTCCGCCATGGTGACGGCGGGCTTTGGGTGGCTGCCGGTGCTGATCGGCTGGTGCATCGGCACGGTGATCATGCTGCTGCTGCCGGAGGACCGGGGCGATGGAATGGGAAAGCTCACGGCCCTGCTCGTGCTGGCAGGCGGCACCCTGATTCTGGCCGCCGGCGCCCTGGGGGCGGAGGACGCCTTCCCGGAGGATACCACATTTCCGTTTATCTCTGCCGCCATGCTGCTTTTGATCTGGCGGAGCCTCTGCGGCGAAACGGATACCGGCAGCGGCGTGGCCAATCTCCTGGGGCTGGTCCTGCTGCCGCTGGTGGGTGTGGTGCTGTTGTTTGGGATGAAGGATGTGCGTTGGTCGGAAAACCTGCCTATGGGTGAACACTGGTGGCAGATCCCCGTGACTGTGGCGGCGGCCAGCCCCTGGTGGTGCTTCCGCAGGGGGGCGATGGAGAAAAAAAGCTGGTTTTGGTATGCCATGGCCGGGGCCTTTGGCGTGGGCATGAGCCTGCTGACCCATGGCATTCTGGGGCGGGGCCTCGCCGAAGCGGAAGCATTCCCGCTGTACCGGGCCGTGCAGACCATCCGCATCCTGGGCGTGCTCCAGCGGATGGAGGCGCTGCTGGCGGCGGCGGTGCTCATGGGCGCATTCTGTGTGATGGTCTTGGTGAGCGGCCGGATGCGCACGGCATTGGATGTGCTGCTGCCGAACACAAAGCGGCGCTGGAAGACCGGCGGTGCGCTTTTGGCGGCATTTGCGGTGGAAGTTTGCATCCGGATGACGGAAATCGGCGAAAATAAAGTGCTCGAGGCCGTATTTTGGGGCGTGATCCCGCTTTTGGCACTATGGATAGTGCTTTTGGGAAAAAAGGAAAAAATCCATGAAACCTCTTGACAATCAAGGGTTTCATGATTATAATAGAAAAGCTGTCCGAAAAAGAGCAGGAACAAACTACTTTTGCCGGAGAAATTTGACGAAAGCTGAAAAAAGTTCTTGACATTCCTGTTCGGATGGAATAAAATAATCAGGCTGTCAGTACGGTGGGATCGTACTTTTGGAGGCTTCTTTGGAAGCTGAGGAAAAAAGTTCTTGACAATCGGCGGGCGGCGTGATATA
>CABSAB010000445.1 GCA_902475515.1 uncultured Eubacteriales bacterium
CCGAGCTCGTCGTTGACGGCGATGCGGATGGCCTGAAAGCTACGCTTGGCGGGGTGCTGCTTCTCCCGCAGGGCCGCGGGGGGCAGGGCGCTGCGGATCACATCCACCAAAGCGAGGGTGGTCTCAATAGGGGCTTGCTCCCGCCGCTTCTCAATGGCGGCGGCGATCTTAGGGGCATAGCGCTCCTCGCCGTATTCAAAGAGGATGCGGCGAAGCTCCTCCCGGGGCCACTGGTTCACCACCTCGTAGGCGGTGAGCCGGTCCTCCCGGTTCATGCGCATATCCAACGGGGCGTCCGCCATATAGGAAAAGCCCCGGTCGGCGTCGTCCAGCTGAGGGGAGGACACACCCAGGTCGAAGAGCATACCATCTACGCCGGGCAGGCTCAGGTCCGAGAGAATATGGGCCAGCTCCTTGAAGTTGCTGTGTACCAGGGTGACCTTCTCCTCAAAGGGCTTTAGCCGCTCCGCCGCGGCGGCCAGGGCCACCTGGTCCCGGTCCACGCCGATGAGGCGGCCTGTGGTCAGGCGGGAGGCGATCTCATAGGAATGGCCCGCGCCGCCCAGGGTGCCGTCCAGATAGATCCCATCCGGGCGGATCTGCAGGCCCTCAATGCACTCGCGGAGGAGGACGGACTTATGGGAAAACTCCATAGGGCCTCCTATATCTCCAGGGACGCGAACACGGCGTCCATGTTTTCTTCCTCCAGGAAGGCACGCTCCATCTCATCGTAGGTCTTGCCATCCCAGATCTCGGCCTTGTCGCCGAAGCCGGTGATGACAGCCTCCTGGGTGAGGTTTGCGTAATCCCGCAGCTCCTGGGGCAGCAGGATGCGCCCCTGCTTATCAGGCTCGCAGCAGGCAGCATTGGCAAAGAAGAACCGCAGCTGCTGGGCCTGGGCCATGGGAAGGCTGCGCTTTTTTTCCTCAATGGCGCGCCAGCTCTCCTCCGGGAGGATCATCAGGGAGTGGCCAAGGCCGATGGTCACATAGAACCTCTCCCCCAAGCGCTCCCGCAGCTTGGACGGGACAAACAGACGGCCCTTGCCGTCGATGGTATGGCGGTATTTGCCTGTCACAAGGGTCGCCTCCTTTGCTCCATTTTGTGGGGAATCCCCCCACTTTGACCCACTTACTTGCTAGTATACTTCAAATAGCTAGGAAATGCAAGGGTTTTGTGCAAAAGGCGGGCTATGGGCGGAGAAACTGGGCGCAAAAATCCCCCGCCGCATCTGCGGCGGGGGATTTTTTAACATGCGAAGAATCTGCTTTCTTGGGTGCTCGTCAGGAATCAGCCCTTCAGAGAACCGACCATCATGCCCTTGGTGAAATACTTCAGGATGAAGGGATAGAAGCAGAAGATCGGCAGGATCGCAACCACGATGGTGCAGTATTCTACCAGATCGGAATACTTGGCGAGCTCCGGATCGTAGGTCAGAGACGAAGAATCGGACTCGGTCAGGATCTCCTTCAAGATGACCTGCAGGGGATACAGGGCACGGGTCTGCAGATAGATCATAGCCTCGAAGTAGGAGTTCCACTTCATGAGGATGTACTGCAGAGCCAGAACTGCCACGGTGGCCTTCACCAGAGGAATGACGATCCGGAACAGAATGACAAAGTTGCCGGCGCCGTCCAGACGGGCGGACTCCTCCAGGGAATCGGGCATGCCCTGAATGGCCGTACGGATGATAACCAGGCTCATGACGTTAACAGCCATGGGGATGATCATGACCCAACGGGTGTCGAGCATGTGCAGGCCCTTGATGACCATGTAGGTGGGGATCATGCCGCCCTGGAAGAACATGGTCATGGTGATCATAACCATGATGTAGTTCTTCAGGATCAGGCCCTTACGGGAGAGCACGAAACCGCCCATGGTGCACACGACGGTGGAGAACGCACCGCCGACTGCACAGTAGAAGATGGTGTTGGCGTAGCCCATCAGCAGGGAGTTGTTGCCGAAGACCATCTTGTAGCC
>CABSAB010000446.1 GCA_902475515.1 uncultured Eubacteriales bacterium
TGGAGACATACCGGGGACCCTTTCCGCCGCCTGGGCGCAGGCCGTGCGGAAGGATCTGCCCATTTATATCTACTCCGGAGATTTCGATCCTGTGGGGGATTACGGAAAGGGTGTCCGGGCAGTCTACAATTTGCTGAAGGACGCTGGTGTACGGGACCTGACCCTGAAGCTCTACCCCGGCGGACGCCATGAGATGCACAATGAGACGAACAAAGAGGAGGTCTTTGCTGATCTGATCGCATGGTGTGACAGCCATCTCAGCGAAAAATAGACACAAGATCACCGCCGCATATCACAGCAGTTTTGTGATATGCGGCGGTTTTCCGTTCTTACAGTCAATCGGCTGCTTACAGCGCCCAATCAATGGGCATCTGCCCCTGCTCCTCCAGAAACGCATTGACCTTGGAAAACGGCTTGCTGCCAAAAAATCCCCGGTAGGCTGACAGTGGGCTGGGGTGCACCCCGGTAAGCACCAGTCTGGGCGCATCCGACCGGATGAGCTTTGCCTTTTTGATGGCATAGTTCCCCCACAGCACAAAGGCGATGGGCTGCGGCAGCGTATTGGTGGCGGCAATAATGCTGTCCGTAAACTTCTCCCAGCCAAAGCTTTTATGGCTCCCCGCCTGATGGGCCTCCACCGTCAGTACGGAATTCAGCAGAAGGACCCCCTGCTCCGCCCAGCCCGTGAGACAGCCATGGTCCGGCGGTGCAATGCCCAAATCGTCCTGCAATTCCCGATATATATTTTTCAGCGACTTGGGGATGGCCACACCCGGCTGCACCGAAAAGCTCAGCCCATGGGCCTGGCCCGGCTCATGGTAAGGGTCCTGCCCCAGGATCACCGCCCGCACCCGCTCCGGCGGGGTCAGGGCAAGGGCCGAAAACAGCTGCGGCCGGGGAGGATACACCGGTCCCGCGGCGTAGGCCGCCTCCACCCGCTCCATCAGCGTTTCAAAATAGGGCTTATGGACCTCCTGGGCCAGACCATCCGCCCAGGCTCCCAGTTCCGTCAGTTCCATGCCATCGCCTCCTGTTTCTCTGCCCATGGTATCACAGACCGCGGAAAAAGTCGATAGGCGAAATCCGGCTGCACAGCCCGGGAATTTATGCACTCAGTACGGTTTTCTTCCGAAATACTTCACAGTGTCTGTGTACTTTAGCCAAAAAAATTTTGAAAGATTAGTTAGTATTCTGTGTAGACAAACGGCGGTTCAATTTATAAAATAGGAGTATCAATTATTAAGGAAATGTAAAATCCATATTACACGTTTTTACGTTTCCGAAGAAGGGAGAAAACATAATGTCAAAGAAATGGATCGCAATCCTGCTGACCCTGTGCATGCTGCTGGGCGTTCTGGCCGGCTGCGGCACCGGGGGCACAGAAGCCTCCGCATCCGCCCCGGCAGAAACAGCGGCTGCTCCGACGGAGGCCCCGGCGAACAACGATGAGCCCCCTGCGGCTCCCGACACCACTCCCGATTCCGCCGAGGAGCCCGCCTCCGCGGAGGAACCTGCCGCCCCCGCGGCACCAACCAATGAATACTATTCCGAGCACATCGGCGTGAAGGACTACGACCTTCCCCTGTTTGACGAAGACCTGACCCTTTCCATCTACTGGGTGCAGCTGGGCGCCATGGGCGGCGCGGAGCAGCCCCTGAAGAAGGATCTGCTGTTCTGGCAGCGGGTGCAGGAAAAGACCGGCGTGACGCTGGATTTCGTACAGCGGTCCGAGGCCGTGTGTGCCGAGCAGTATAATCTGATGATCGCCTCCGGCGATATGACCGATCTGATCTACGAGTCCAACTGCGGCCAGATGGGTTCCACCTCCGTCTACAACGGCGGCTATGACAAGGCCATCGAGGACGAGATCTATGTGGATCTCACCGATCTGATCCCCGAGTACGCCCCCAACTACTGGGCGCTGCTCCAGGGCGACGAAAACCTCCGCCGGGACCTGACCACCGATACCGGCAA
>CABSAB010000447.1 GCA_902475515.1 uncultured Eubacteriales bacterium
CAGACCCTCCGCCCAGGAGAAGAACTCCACCTGGGCGAAGTCCCGCTGTTTCTTTTCCGTCGCTTCCCGGACGGCCCGGTCAAAGACCGCCTTGGTCACAAACTCCGGCAGGCGGATGAGGGAGATCCACCGAAAGTCCGCCTTGCGGGTATAGTCCACCCCGTGGACGCCCTCCTGCCACCACAGGCCCTCCAGCGGCGGCACCACATACTCGAAATAGCCCTCCGGCGGGTTCCGCTTGCTCATCTTGATGGTGTAGGCCACCGCGTAGAGCTGCTCCAGAGCCTGTTTGTAGACGCCGTGCTCTTCGTTGGGATCGCCCTGCCCCCGCACCGCCAGAAAGTTCATGGCGGGCACCGTGACGATGCCCGGCGTTCTGGGCGGCAGATAGAACTCCTTGTACTCTTTCTTGTAGTCAAAGACCATGGTCATTTCCTCTGTTTTTTCGGCTGCTCCTGAAGCGCCAGGCAAGTCAGGCGGGTGAGGGCGGTCATGGTGTCCCGATCATCCACATCCTCCACCCAGATATAGTCTCTGGCCCCCTCATAGGGCGGAGCCTTGGGCAGATTGGGAAAGGCCGCCTCGCCCGCCGGGGTGACCTTCACAAAGAACTGATCGCCGCAGATGACGGCGAAGAACACGCCGTCGCAGTAGAGACCGTACTCCCCGAACATCTTCCGGCTGCGGATGGTCCCGGCCTCCCGTAGCTGTTCGGCCACATAGTCCACAAAGTTCTGATGAGAGGCCATCTCAATCCCTCCTGTAACGATGGGCCAGTGTTTCGGCCAGCTGTCCCAGCTGCTCCCGCAGCTCCTCCGGCTCCACCAGTTCCGCCTTATCCCCAAAGGTGAGCACCCAGCTGAGGACGCTGTCCGCGTCAGGAAAGCCGCCGGTGAAGCGCAGCCGACCGTCCGGCTCCGTAGTGAGGCGGTCCGCCCCGTATTCCTCCACCAGCCGCCAGCGGCAGCTGGGTTCAAAGAGTACGGTGACCTGATACTTCGCCGGAAAGAGCCGCTCCGGCTCCAGATCCGGCAGGGGCGCAGCCCGGGGCGGAAAGCCCTCCCCGGCGGTGAGATCCGTCATGCGGTTCAGCTTGAACAGCCGGAAATCCTCCCGGCTCCGGCACCAGCCCCACACATACCAGGCCGACCAGTGGAACACCAGATAGCAGGGCTCCACGGTGCGCACCGATTCCCCCTTGGGGGAGAAATAGGTAAAGCGGATGGCGCGGTGCTGCTCGATGGCACTCTGAATCAGCTCGACCTTGGGCGGCAGGCTGGTCTTGTACCAGGAGGAAAGGTCGATGAGCATGTGGGCCCCGCCGGGTACCAGAGCGCCCGTCCCGGCGGACAGCTTCTCCATCAGCTGGGCATAGCGCCGGGTGCCGCTGACGCTGTCCAGGCTCCTGAGTCCCGCCAGGATGGCCTGCATCTCCGGGGCGGTGAGCACCGTCCGGTCCACCCGGTAGCCCTCCATGATGGAGATGCCGCCGCCCGCGCCCTGAGCGGTGGCGATGGGGATGCCCGCCCGGCACAGGGATTCGATGTCCCGCTGGATGGTTCGCCGGGACACCTCAAACTGCTCCGCCAGCTCCGGGGCGGTGACCCTCTCCCGCTGGAGCAGGATGGACAGGATGCCAATGAGCCGCTCCATTTTCATGGGATGCATCGCCTTTCCTTCTTTTATCTGCATTATACCATAGAAACAGGACAACTGTATGTCATGTTTGATTTGAAAGCAACCGGGCGGCTTTCGTTCGCTCTGCGGTTAAAAGAAAATCAGTTTTTTAGTGGCCATTTCTCTCTTTCTATGGTATTGTTCGGTTGCCGAAAGAAAAAGAATCGTCAAATTGAAAGCTTCCCTTGACTTTGACGCTCCGTCAACTGGTATAGTATCCGTAAGGAGGGATGTTTCATGGAGTATTCCATTCAGGAGCTGTCGCGCCTGTCCGGGGTGACCACCCGCACCCTGCGC
>CABSAB010000448.1 GCA_902475515.1 uncultured Eubacteriales bacterium
GGTTGGCCGCCGAAACGGGGGACAGCAGGCAGGTAAAGCATGCTGCTGCCGTGAGGACGGCGGATAGGATTCGTTTTCGCATGATCATCGTCCTTTATCAGTAATTGCAGCGGAAAGACCGCTGCAAGGGCATTATAAAGGATTTTTGATATTTTTTCATATGTAATTGCTGGGAATTAAAATGCGCGGTATAAAAGCAAATCACATGCCTTCGCAGGCGATGCAGTAGTCCATGACCGCCTCCATGGCGGGGGAGAGCCATTTGTCCCGGTGGTAGAGGAGCTGTTTCCAGACCTCCACCCTGAGATCGGTGATGGGCAGGGCACGGATCTTCCCGGCGGACAGGGCCTCGGCGGCCACATAGTCCGGCAGGAAGGAGAGCCCGGCTCCCTGCTGCACCAGATTGCACAGCTGATAGGCGTCGCCGGCCTCCAGTACGGGGGTGATCTCCAGGGAGCGCTCGGCCAGGGCCTCGTCCAGCAGACGGCGGTAGCTCATGCCCCGCTCGGTGAGCAGAAAGGGCTGGTCCATCAGCTCCGTGACGGAAAGCGTGTCACGGGCAGAGAACGGATGCGCCGCCGGGGCGAAGAAATGAACGTCCACCCGGGCCTCCCGGGCGATGACGTATTCGGCGCTGTAGATGTGGTTATCGAGCGTCAGCACCAGGTCCACCTGATTGTGGTTCAGGAGGCGGAACATCTCGTCGGTGTCGGCCTCGATGATTTTCAGGGAAATGCCGGGGTATTTCCGGCGGAATTCCAGAAATCCCTGCCCCTGCATGGCCGGACAGAGGGAACTGGCGGATGCACATCCGGACGCTGAAAACCTTTGACGGTGTGGCGGACCCGCTCGAACAGGGGATGGCCCAGCTCGCTCTCCAGCTGCTTGATCTGAAAGGAGACGGTGGACTGGGAATAGCCCAGGGCCTGGGCCGCCCGGGTGAAGCTTCCCAGCTCCGCCACATATACAAAGGTTTTCAGCGTCCGGATGTCCATACAGCGCCCTCCTGCATCGAAGAATTCGATTGTAAATATAAAGTTTATCAATTTTACAAATGAACAGTCTTACTATATACTAAAATCTGAGGAAATACAACAGAAAAAGTGAGGGCGTTACAATGGTACAGTTCCTGGTGACAGTGATCGAACGGGTATACTATTTCCTGTGGGGCGACTGGCTGCGCATTCCGCTGCCCGGCGGCGGAGCGCTGGCCCTGCCGCTGCTGGTGATCCTGCTGCTGCCCACGGGGATCTATTTCACTGTGCGCACGCGGCTGCTGCCGGTGCGGATGTTCCCGGAGATGGTGCGGGTATTTTTGGAAAAGGACGGCAAGAAAAGCGGTGCACTGTCGGCTCTCCAGGCGCTGGTAGTCTCCACGGCCACCCGGGTGGGCATGGGCAACCTGGTAGGTGTGGTGGCGGCCATCTCCCTGGGCGGCGCCGGGGCGGGCTGATGACCTGGCTGATGCCGCACCATGGGTTCCGCCACGGCGTTTATCGAGGCCACCCTGGCCCAGATGCATAAGCAGGAGGACCCGCTCTACGGGGGCTTCCGGGGCGGCCCGGCCTACTATATCCACGACTGGGTCCAGGAAAAGCGCGGGAGGAAGATCAAGAAAAGCGTGCTGGCGGTGCTGTTTGCCATCTCCGGGCTGATCTGCTGGTGCGGCATCAGCCAGGTCATCAGCAACTCCGTGACCTCCGCCTTTGATAACGCCTTTTCCATCAAGCCCATTGTCACCACCGTGGTGCTGGTGGCGGTGGCGGCGGTGATCGTGCTGCGGAAAAATGCCAGCGTCAAGGTGCTGGATGTGCTGGTGCCCATTATGGCGGGGATTTATCTTGTCATCACCATCTTTCTGATCGTGACCAACATCGGGCAGCTGGGCAGCGTGCTGGGGCGCATCTTCGCCGAGGCGTTCGGCCTCCGGCAGATCGCCGCGGGCGGCTTTGGCGCGGTGCTGATGAAC
>CABSAB010000449.1 GCA_902475515.1 uncultured Eubacteriales bacterium
GTCCACCGGAATGTGGATGGAGCAGGCGTTGATCTCCTCGGACTCGTCCAGATTTTTCAGCACGCCGCGCTTTTTCAGCGTCTTGGCCGCCAGGGTGCCCATATCCATCAGGGTGATGGGCCGGGTCTTTGCCGCGTCACCGTAGACCTCCTGCCGACAGGCCAGATACTGGTCAAAGGCCCGGCGAACGCTGTCATCCAGCAGATTCACGGAATCGATATGGGTACCGAAGGTGGTATGGCGGCAATGGTCGGACCAGTAGGTATCCACCACCTTCAGTTCGGTGATGGTGGGGTCCCGGTGCTCCTGATTCTTAAAGTAATCCTGGAAGAATTTCAGATCGTCCACATCCATGGCCAGGCCGTAGCGGGAAAGATACTCCGGCAGGGCATCCGGGGCAGCATCCACAAAGCCTGTGAGGGTATCCACCTGAGTGGGGATCTCGTAGACCTGCTCCAGTGTCTCGGGCTTTGCCAGGCTTGCCTCCCGGGACTCCACAGGGTTGATCACATAGCCCCGGATCTTCGTAAGATCAGCGTCGGTCAGGTCTCCATAGAGGGCATAGACCTTGGCAGCGTTCACCAGGGGCCGCTCACCGCAGGTGAGGATGCCGATACACTGGGCACAGGAATCCGCCCGCTGATCAAACTGCCCCGGCAGGGACTCCACCGCCAGGAGGGTGCAATCTCCCAGCTCCGGCAGCTGCTCGTCATAGCAGCGGTCCACCATGGGCTCGGAAAACACCGTCTCCCGGGCACTTTCATATACCTCCTGCGTCAATCCCTGGGCATCGTAGCGGTTAAACAGCCGCAGATCCGTGAGGCCCGTGATCCCCAGCTGTTCCCGAAGATCCTGCTTGAGCCGGTCCGCCTCCACCTGGAAGCCGGGGCGTTTTTCCGTATAACAGCGATACACTCGATCCATTGGTATCCCTCCATGCTTTTCTTAGTTTGAACTGACCTTAATATTTTCCATTTGATAAAACAGATTATCCGGCGCCGGAGACAGGCCGGAGAACACCCCGCGGGTGGTAAACACAGCATTATTCACAAACAGCACCGGACACAGGTACCCGTGCTCCATGATGTATTGATACAGATCATAGCGGTTGCCCACATTCTCCATGGCGTTATCCAGCAAGCTGCGCAGCTCGCTGTCCTCCCCCAGGCTGCCATAGCTGAGATTGCCCTCGGGCAGCAGCAGCTCCCGGAGATCGAAGTCCGGCTTCAGCACCGTTTCACCATAGTACAGGTCAAATGTCCCGGCGGCCAGGGCGGTATAGTAGGCGTCGCTCTCCAGCTCCTGAAAATCCACCGTAAAGCCGACCCGTTCCAGGTCATCTGCCGCCTGCCGGGCCGCAGTGACCCGGGCAAGATTTCCAGCCCGGACAATAAAAACAATCCTGTTATAGCCGGGTTCCTTCTCCTCATCTTCCTCCCCATCGCCGTCCTCCCCGTCTGCCGGGGCTTCGGGCGCTTCCTCCTCCGGAGATTCCTCCCCGTTGTCGTCTGTGTCCGCTTTCTCCGGCTCCTCCGCGGGCTCCGGAGATGGGGAAACTGCTGCTTCGGGATTCCGGATCGCGGCGATCCGCTCCTCCGGCAGCCAGAAGGAGGATGTGTCCGTCAGTTCCTCCATGGCCTTTTGGCTGGAGGTGAAATTGTAATCCTGCACCAGCGTCTCAAAATACATCTCGCTGGCCGGGGCCACCGGCAAAACGGCGCTGTCCGCAAAGTTGTGATAAGCCGTCTCCACGATGCTGCTGCGGTCAATGGCATGGGTCAGGGCCTTGCGTACAGACTGGTCCTGGAAAATGCCGTCGGCAAAGTTGAAACCGATATACTGCATGGTGGTGCCGGGGCTGTTCCACAGCTCATAGTCGCAGTGGAAGGTGGCCGCCGAGCTGGCGTTGGGATTGTTGTAGACAAAATGCACATTGTCGATCTCAAAGTGGTCCCGGGCGCCGTAGGC
>CABSAB010000450.1 GCA_902475515.1 uncultured Eubacteriales bacterium
ATCACGCCGCCCGCCGATTGTCAAGAACTTTTTCTCAAAAGCCCCAGCCTTTCGCCGACAGCTTGACTATTCTAGCGCATCTGGAGGAGGTTGTCAAGCACTTTTTAAAAAAATCTTTCCAAATCCGCCGAGACGCAAGGCTATTCTACCAAAATCCCCCTCCCTTGTCAACACCTATTCTTTACTTTTTATTGAGATTTTATGCGGCTTGTGGTAAGATAGCTACAGAAAATCCCAGGGAGGTCTTGCTATGCCCATCAAAATATCGGACTCGCTGCCCGCGCGGGCGGTTTTGGAGAGCGAGAACATCTTTGTTATGACTGAATACCGGGCGCTGCACCAGGATATTCGTCCCCTGCAGGTGCTGATCCTGAACCTTATGCCCACTAAGATCGTCACGGAGATCCAGCTCATGCGAAAGCTGGCCAATTCCCCCCTGCAGGTGGATGTGGATTTAATGTACACCAGCTCCTACAGCAGCCGTCACACTAGTTTAGAGCACCTTTCTTCTTTCTACACGACCTTTGACGCGATCAAGGATAAGCGGTATGACGGCATGATCATTACCGGCGCACCCGTGGAGGACCTGAACTTTGAGCAGGTGGACTATTGGCCGGAGCTCACCGAGATCATGGAGTGGAGCAAGACCCATGTGTATTCCACCTTACATATCTGCTGGGGCGCATACGCCGGGCTTTATTATCACTACGGCATTCAAAAGCACAATACGCCCCACAAGATATTTGGCGTGTTTCAGCACCAGGTTCTGGACAGCACCCAGCCTCTGTTCCGGGGCTTTGACGATGTGTTTATGGCACCGCACTCCCGGAATACGGAGGTTTTAGAATCCGATATTCGCGGCTGTGAGGAGCTTGAGCTTCTTTCCATTTCGCCGGAGGCCGGGGTATTTGCCGCCGCCACCCCGGATAAGCGGCAGATTTTTGTCTGCGGCCATCTGGAATATGACGCCGACACCCTCAGTTCGGAGTACTTCCGCGACAAGAACAAGGGCCTGGACATCGCCGTGCCGGAGAACTATTTCCCAGATGACGATCCCACGGAGTCCCCCACCGTCACCTGGCGGGCCCATGGACAGCTGTTCTATTCCAACTGGCTCAATTATTATGTGTATCAGGCAACGCCGTATGACCTGCGAGACCTGTAACAGCGGTATTGGGCAGGAACCATACGGTTCCTGCCTTTTTCCTACCCCAACAGCACCGGCTGAAGCTGAACTCCCTCCAGGGCAGCCTTGGCCGCCTCGGTGACCTTGCCCATATCCGCCTTCAGGGATGTGGGCTTGCCCACCGGGTCATCCTGGCCAAAGGGCACCATATATATGTGCTTCCGCTGGATCAGGTCCATGATGTTCCTGCCACTAGCCCCCAGGCCATCGTTGGTGGAGACCGCCAGCAGCACCGGACGCTGGTTCCGGAGCTGAGCCTTTACGGCCATGGTCACGGTGGAATCCGTAATACCCTGGGCCAGCTTTCCCAGCGTGTTACCCGTGCAGGGTGCGACAATGATCAGATCCAGCAGCTTTTTCGGTCCGATGGGCTCTGCCTCCCGGATGCTGGTGATGGGCTTTCTTCCGCAGAGTGCTGTGATTTTTTCAATATGTGCTTCCGCGTCTCCAAACCGTGTGTCCGTGGAGGCGCTGACCTCCGATAAAATCGGGATCACGTTGGTAAAGGTCTTTGTCACCTGCTCCAGGGTCTCCAGTACCTCGGCAAAGGTGCAAAAGGACCCACACAGGGCAAAGCCCACCGTCTTGTCTATCATTCCAGTGTTCTCCCCTCTCCTGTCAGGCACGCCCAGACCCCGGCGGCCAGATTCTCCCCGGCGGTCTCCGGCGCTGTTTTTCCCGGAAGCCCTCTGGCTACCAGGACGGTTTTTGTTTCCATGATCTCCGGTGCAAAGCCGCCCAGAGATCGAATCTCTTGGTATGCGTCCGGAGGAGACCGGA
>CABSAB010000451.1 GCA_902475515.1 uncultured Eubacteriales bacterium
GCACCAGATTGCACAATATCCCCACAATCCCCGCCAAGGTCCCGTAGGCCCCACGCACTGTGGGCTCTTCCACCTTTTGATAGTCCTTGATAAACATGCGAACCAGCAAGCCCGTCATACAGTCACATCCCTTTTCGCTTCATGAATTCTTATTTTACCTGCTTTTTCGCTGATACGCAAGGGCTTTCCTTGACTTTTTTCAAAATTCTGATACCATGAAATTATCCGAAAATTCATTTGCAAGGAGGCCAGCCCATGATCAACCTGCCCGAATCCAGCAGCCTGCCCCTTTATCAGCAGCTCTATCAGCAGCTGCGGCAGGAGATTCAGACCGGGAATCTCTCCGCCGGGCAAAAGCTCCCCTCCAAGCGAAAGCTGGCGGAGCAGCTGAATGTCTCCGTCAACACTGTAGACAGTGCCTACACCCAGCTGGAGGCTGAAGGCTTTGTGATGTCCAGCCCCCGGCGGGGCTTTTTCGTGCTGGAGACCGGATTGCTGCCCCAGGCTGCCGTCCCATCGGTCCCGGCGTCACAGGCCGTCCCGGAGCCGCCGGCCTACCGGGTGGATTTCTCCCCCGGCGGCATGGCCCGGGAGCAATTTCCCTTCGGCGTCTGGCGGCGGCTCATGAAGCAGTGCTTCAACGAATACGACCCCCATCTGCTGCTGCGCACGGAACCACAGGGCGACCTGGGCCTTCGCCGGGCCGTGGCGGACTATCTCTACCGGGCCCGGGGCGTCCGCTGCACACCGGAGCAGGTGGTCATCGGGGCCGGCACCGACAATCTGCTGCTGATGCTCTCCTACATCTTCCCGGCGGCCACCACCCTGGCGGTGGAAAATCCCCTGTACAACCAGGCGCACCGGCTGTTTGCCCGCATGGGGCATCCCCTGTGCGCCGTGCCCGTGACGCCAGAGGGCATCGACATCGCCGCACTGCCGCAGGAGGACCATGTGATCGTCTATAC
The DNA here is from genome assembly GCA_902475515.1 of uncultured Eubacteriales bacterium. GTDB lineage: Bacteria > Bacillota > Clostridia > Oscillospirales > Oscillospiraceae > HGM13006. The sequence continues at coordinate 966 of CABSAB010000451.1, forward strand.
CACCCCCTCCCACCAGTATCCGCTGGGCTACGCCATGCCCATCGGCCAGCGGACGGCCCTGCTCCGGTGGAGCAGCCAGGGCCGGGGGCGGTATATCATCGAGGATGACTACGACTCAGAGTTCCGCTATGTCTCCCGGCCTATCCCCTCCCTCCAGAGCATCGACCCCCTGGATCGGGTGATCTATCTGGGCACCTTTTCCCGCAGTGTGGCTCCGGCCCTGCGGATCAGCTATATGGTCCTGCCCGGAGAACTTTTGTCCCTGTACCGTGAACAATACTCCGGATATGCCTCCACAGTCTCCGGCTTTGAACAGGCCGTCCTTCGGGAATTTATGAACTCCGGCCGCTTCGAGACCCATGTAAACCGTATGCGCAGCTACTACCGGGCCCGGCGAAAGATCCTGGTGGACGCCCTTGCCCCCCTTTCCTCCGCCATGGATATCCTGGGTGCTCCGGCCGGCCACCACTTGCCCCTTCGCTTTCACGGGACCATGGACGAAGCCCGGCTGATCGGCGCCGCCAAGGAGGCCGGGGTCCGGGTTTATCCGGTGTCTCCGTATTTCATCGGCCCGGTGCCGGAATTCTATCGGTCCACGGTACTGCTGGGCTTCGGCGGCCTCACCGATAACGAAATATCCCAAGGGGCCGGTCTGCTCCTTGATGCCTGGCGCTAGAAAGGAGAAGTATATGAATCCTGAAACCACCCCCATCATCACCTTTGTGGGAAAATCCGGCACCGGAAAGACCACTTTTCTGGAGCGGCTCATCCCCCTGCTGAAAGCCCATGGGCTTCGGCTGGCGGTGCTCAAGCACGATGCCCACCACTTTGAAATGGACAAGCCCGGTAAGGACACCTACCGTTTCACCGCCGCCGGGGCCGATGTGGTGACCATTTCCAACGCCGAGAAGTTCGCCATGATCGAGCAGCCCCCGGCAGAGCTTTCCCTGGCCGATATCATCTCCCGCCTGCCGGCGGTGGACCTGGTGCTCACGGAGGG
>CABSAB010000452.1 GCA_902475515.1 uncultured Eubacteriales bacterium
TGAGGATGGCCACCACGTAGCGTTCGTCGGCCCCGCCGGGCGTCCCCATTCTGGCCCCGGGCGAGGAAATTACTGAAAAACATATAGCCTATTTGCAAAAAAAGAGGTATAATATAGATGAATCTATCGCGGCAGTGCCGCTAGACAATCAGGAGGGCTTTGTATGAAACTGCTATTTGCCATCGTGGACCGGGAAGACGCCAACACCGTCGTTCGCAATCTCAGCCACCGGGGCTTCTCCTCCACCAAGCTGGCCACCACCGGCGGATTCCTGCTTTCCAACAACATTACCCTGATGGTGGGCGTGGAGGACAAAATGGTCCAGACCGTCATCGACGTCATCAAGGAATATTCCCACAGCCGCAAGCAGGTGATCCCCACGGGCGACCTGTCCTTCGACTTCGATACCAATATGCCCCTGGAGGTTTCCGTGGGCGGCGCCACCATCTTTGTTTTGGATGTGGACCGGTTCGAAAAGGTCTGATGCGGTTTCCTGGTTTTTACGGCAACGCCGGGCTCAAGGCCCGGCTCTCCGCCGCCGGGGACCGGGACAGCCTCTCCCATTGCTATATCCTGGAGGGCCCCAAGGGCTCCGGCAAGAAGACCCTGGCCCGCATCCTGGCCGCGGCCATGGAATGCGAGGCCGCCGGCGCGAAACCCTGCGGGACCTGCCCTGCTTGTAGAAAGGCCCTGGGCCAGGGCCATCCTGATATCATCACCATCGACAGCGATACGGCCACGGTGCCCATCCGTCTCATCCGGCAGATGCAGACGGACGCCTTCATCCGCCCCAACGAGGGCCGGAAAAAGGTCTATGTGATCCCCCGGGCCCAGGATATCCAGAGCTCCACGCAAAATGTCCTGCTAAAGCTCCTGGAGGAGCCCCCCAGCTACTGCGCCTTTCTCCTGCTCACGGAAAGCGCCGGGCAGCTGCTGACCACCGTCCGCTCCCGGGCGGTGACACTGACGCTGTTTCCCTTGCCTGAGAGCGAGCTGCTGCCCGCCCTGCGGGAGCGCTTCCCCGACGCGGAACCGGACCGATTGGCCGCCGCCGCGGAGGAGAGCCAGGGCTATCTGGGCCAGGCCATCGCCCATATGGACGCGCCGGAATCCCCGCTGGAAAAGCGCGCCAGTCAATTTATCGCCGCCTTTTCCAAGGGCGATGAGCTTTCCCTGCTGCAGACCATGCTTTCCTGCGGCGGAAAGCGGCCGGAGCTGTTGGCGCTGCTGTCCCGGCTGTACCGGATGTTCACTGCCGCCATGGCGGGCAGCGCAGCCGAAGCGCGCTCCCAGGACCTGCGGACCCTTTCATCCGCCGCCACCGAGCAGCAGCTGTTTGCCTCTGCCCGGGCCATGGCCCACGGCATTCGCCTGCTGCAAGCAAACGGCAACTGCGACCTGGTCATCGGCGCGGTGCTGACGGAGCTGCGGCTCCCCATTAATCAATCAGAACGGAGTTAACCACATGAACAATCAAGACAATCTCACGGAGCAGGTGAATACCCCCGTTGTGACCTTCAGCAATATTCCCCTGGAGGAGGAGGAATCCACCCCCGTGGGCTATGACCAGCTGCCCCCCGAGGCCCTGGAGCCCCAGACCATCACCGTGGTGGACGTGCAGTTCAAAAAGGGCGGAAAGGTCTATTTCTTTGACCCGGGCAAGCTGACGGTCTCCGCCGGGGACGAGGTCATCATCGACACCGCCCGGGGCGCGGAATACGGCTTTTGCTCCGGGGGAAACCACCCGGTACCCCAGGAATCCGTGGTGCCGCCCCTGCGCAGTGTCATCCGCATCGCCAGCGACGCGGACAAGCGCACCCGCAAGGAGTTCAAGGCCAAGGAGGAAGCCGCCTTTGAGACCTGCCAGAAGAAGATCCAGGAGCACAAGCTGGATATGAAGCTGGTCTCCGCGGAATACAGCTTCGACGGCAGCAAGATCGTCTTTTACTTCACCGC
>CABSAB010000453.1 GCA_902475515.1 uncultured Eubacteriales bacterium
CCGACCCAAAACGTGGGCAAGAGCTTTATCAAGAGCTATGCCGCCGTGTGTCTGGAAGGGGCCATCATCGTGCTGGCCTGCATTATCTTTTCCCTGTTCGCTGCGTCCCCGCCTGCCATTGACCCCAACGCGGCGGCAGTCACCCAGGTGTGGAGCTATATCGGGGAGCTGGTCTTTAATATGCTCGTCCTCGTGGGCGCGGTGAAAATGGCTGACCGCGTGGTGCGCGAGATGATGGGCCTGTAAAAAAGGAGGAAAACAAATGCGTTATCAAACCTATGTGCTGCACTTGATTGACGGAACCGCCATCCCGATGGTGGAGGATTACGACCTGCCCGCTGAAAAAGGGATTGTGGGCCACTTTTCCAAAGCGGCTCCAGACGAGATTTTTACCGTGGGCGACCGGCTGCTGGGCTTTGCCTATATTCCCAAGAGCAGCATTGTTTACCTGGAAACCGGCGATGTGATTGTGAGGTGATATTTTGGAAGTCAAAATCAACCGGGAAATCCGCAACTACACCGAATCCATGTTTTTCGGGCTGAGTATGCGGCAGTTCATCTTTTCTGTCCTCGCCTGCGGCGTGGCCGTGGGCCTTTATTTTATCCTGCGCCCCTACTTTGGGGTGGAAACCCTGTCCTGGATGTGCATTTTGGGGGCGGCCCCCTTTGCCATGCTGGGGTTCATCACCTATCACGGTATGACGGCGGAACAATTTATCTGGGCGTGGCTGCGCTCGGAAATGCTGGAGCCGAAGGAGTTTAAGTTCGAGGACAGCAACTACTACTATGCTGCTCTGAAAGATACCATCGAGGAGCTGCAAACCGGGCGTCCCGGCAAGAAGCGCCGGCAGGAGCCGAAACACTTTAGCAAGCGGAAGGAGGCCAAGCATGATTAAGACCATCAAAACCATGTCTAAGCAGGAAAAGGAGCGTTACACCGTCCCCCGGAAGGTGCAGGATGTGATCCCAGTCCGCCGTATCTGGCCGGACGGCATCTTCCTTGTGGGGAACAAGTTCTCCAAAACCTATAAATTCAGCGACATCAACTATCTGGTGGCCAGCCGGGAGGATAAGGAATCCATGTTTCTCACCTATTCGGAGCTGCTCAATTCCCTGGATTCCGGTGCGGTGACGAAAATCACCATCAATAACCGCCGTATGAATCAGGCCAACTTTGAAACGTCCATCCTCATGCCCATGCAGGGGGATTTCCGGGATGAGTACCGGGGGGAATATAACCAAATGCTGCTGGATAAAGCCACCGGAGCCAACGGCATTATGCAGGAAAAGTATATCACCATCTCCGTGGTGAAGAAGGACATCGAGGAGGCCCGCGCCTATTTTTCTCGTGTGGGAGCCGACCTCATTTCCCACTTTGCGGCCCTTGGCTCCAAGTGCGTGGAGCTGGACGCCACCGAGCGCCTGCGTATCCTGCACGACTTCTACCGCCAGGGCGAGGAATCCGAGTTTGTTTTCAATGCCCGTGAGATGATGAAGCGGGGCCACAGCTTCAAGGACTATATCTGCCCGGACGGGATCGAGAAAAACAGCGACTATCTGAAGCTGGGCGGCAAATTCTGCCGGGTGCTGTTCCTCAAAGACTATGCCTCTTATATTAAGGATAACATGGTGACGGAGCTGACGGATTTCAACCGCAATCTGATGTTCTCCATCGACATTGTGCCGGTTCCCACGGATGAGGCCGTGCGGGAGGTGGAAAACCGCCTGCTGGGTGTGGAAACCAACATCACCAACTGGCAGCGCCGCCAGAACGCCAACAACAACTTCTCTGCTGTGGTCCCCTACGATATGGAATTGCAGCGCAAGGAAAGCAAGGAGTTTTTGGACGACCTCACCACCCGCGACCAGAGGATGATGTTCGCGGTGATGACCCTGGCCATCACCGCCGACACCAAGGAGCAGCTTGACAGCGACACCGAAACCAGATGGGCCA
>CABSAB010000454.1 GCA_902475515.1 uncultured Eubacteriales bacterium
CGCGGCTGGGCGTTTCTTTTTTGAGGGAGTTAATAGGCCGGGGTGCCGTACCCGTAAATCTCATAGTAGCCAATGGGGTAGCTGTTCTGGCGCACAGAATCGCCAGAGTTGCCCTCTACGGTGTAGACACGGCCATTCTCAACTTTCTCCACAATGCCTACATGGTCGGATTGCCCGTCTTGGCCCCCGTCGTTCCAATCAAAAAAGATGATGTCGCCGGGGCGCGGCTCATAGCTGTTGTCCTGCCACAGCCCGCGCTCCTGGAACCAGGGAACCCCCTGGGACGCGCAGGCCGCAAACTTCGGGATAACCCCGGCTTCGATATAGCCGCACTCGTTGGCACACCAGCTCACAAAGCAGGCGCACCATTCCACACGGCTGCCAAAGCCATACCAGCTCCAGTACGGTTCGCCGCCGACGTTTCCCACCTGGGAGAGCGCCACCGTGACGATCTCGCCATCCCCTCCGGTAATGCCGTAAAGCACCTGGGACCACAGGGAATTGTTCTCATCGGCTAAGAGCTCCGCCATCTGTTCCCGCTGGTCCTCGTTAAAGCCGAACTGGTCGGCCATTTCCTCCGCAGTCTTGTGGCTGACCGTGATATACAGATAGGTTTGCGTGACCGTGGTTTCCGTTTCCACGATATTTCCGTTACCATCATCGGATGTTTCAATCACCGTTTCCGTCTGGGTGGATGTGCTGGACGAAATCTCATTCATCTGCCAGAAGATGTCCTTCAAAAGCTCCAGCTTCTCATCATCCATGGTGGCCACTTCCTGGGCGTTGTCCGGGTCAGTGGTGGTTTTGACAGCGTAAACCGCCAATACCTCTTTCCACACAGCGCGGGAACCGGACATCTCCAGCACATCATAGCTGTGGGACGCCTTGATTTCATCCAGGTTCTCCTGGTAATCTGTATTGATCTCCTGTACAGCAGTCTGCATGGTCTGCCCGGTGCCGGAATCCTCGCCGGAGAAGAAAATGCCAAAGCAGGAGCCAATAATCATACCGATGAGGCAGATCACAATAATCACCAGTACGGCAATCCAACCGCCCGCGGCGATGGCCGCGATCAGCGCCTTGGTCGCCGCAATGATGGCTTTCACAGCCGCAACCGTAGCCTTGACCGCCGCCTTTGCCGCAACTACCGCAGTCCGGGCCGCTACACGGGCAGCATGGGCCGCAGCCCTGGCAGCCCGCGCCGTGGCCTGGGCAGTCCGCTGGGCGGCTTTGGCCGCCTGCTGACTGGTCTTAATACTGGCCTTGGCAGTCTTTTCCGCCGTTTTGATGGATTTGCTGGCGGTTTTTATCGTCCCCTTGGCTGTGGAAGAAGCCTGCTTGATGGTTTTGCGGCTCCTGTCCACTGTCTTAATGCCTTTCTTGCTGCGGTCCAGGGTCTTGATGGCCCCGCGCTCCTGACGGACCGCCTTGGCCGGCTCGGAAACCGTATCCGCCGCCTGACGGCCACTCCAGCGTGTGGTAGGCTGCCCAGCCTGCCGGGCCGCCTGTTTCTCCGCTTGTTTTTTCGGCTGTTCCGCTGCGGCTTTCCGCTTTTGGATTTTCTCCTTGACCTTGGAGATGTTCTCCCTGGTTGTCTGAACCCCCTTGCGGCCCTGTTTATCAAACTGGTGGACCGCTTCATGGGTGACGTTATCCACCCCAGCGGAAAGACGGTCGGACGCATACTCACCGGGGGAACCTTCCTCGGCATACATACCATGCTCGGCTTTATCCTTAGTGCGGATATATGCCTCCTTCATCCGTTCAGAAGCAACCGCCGCTTTATCAATCGCTTTAATGCCTTTTTTCTCAGAAACTCTTGTTTTAATGCCCTTGCCCATAGGCTTCACCTCCTTCCCAGGGCGGGGCCGCCCTTATTCCTCCAGCAGCTTGGCCACAACCACCATCCGCCCGTTGGTCCGAGAATACTCGCAGGTGGAAAGGGTAATG
>CABSAB010000455.1 GCA_902475515.1 uncultured Eubacteriales bacterium
TCCCGGCCAATCTGATGGGCCAATTCCGGCGTTACCTCCCCAGCGGCGAAACTCTGAACCAGGTGGAAGCCCTGCACCCCTTTTTCCTTGTGCCACATCTTTTTAATCTGGCACATATCCGCAAAGGCGGAATCCAGTGTACAGCCAATGGCCGAGCAGAACAGGTCCTGCTCGGTTTTATCCTTGTTAAGGGCATAGTCCACCGCCGCCTGCAGGGAATCTGCGTTTTGGGAACGGGAGGATTTTTTCTCATCCAGGACATAGTCCACGCTATTGTCCAGGCGGTGCACGGGGATAATGCTGGTGTACGCCATTTACCAGTTCTCCTTCACTTCCTTCCAGACCGCACGGGCGATGCTGGTCATTTCCTCCACGCTCTGCTGGCTGGCCTCGCCATAGGTGTTTGCGACCTTGGCAAGCTGGTTGGCATTATTGCAGAGACCCGCCACTTTGTGAAGCAGGTCGGCATGGTGGGTGCAGGGCCTCGCCTGCAGCTGCGCCCCCATGATGAGGGAGCGCAGGAATTCCTCACGGGCAAGGCCGCTGAGCTTCACCTGAGCCTCCAGATGAGCCAGTTCTTTTTTGTTCAAATGGAGGGGGATGATATGGTTTCGTTTTCTCATGTGGACTCCTTTAGCGTTCCGGCTCATTCCTTTTTCGTGCTTTCGCTTGCTCCGGCGCTTTTGCTGGGTATTCATAGTGGACGGGGGCATCCCGCAGCCGAAGCCTGCTGCAATCCGGGGCAAAGGCGGCGTAACGGGCATAAGAATACCCCTCCGCTTCCACCAGGACGCCATCCCTGCTGGTTTCGCCTTTGACGAGCACACAGTGCCAGCACAGGTCGCCGGGGTCAAACCACATCTTGCCGTTGTACTCGAACAGGAAAATCTGATCTTCCACAAGGCCGCATTCCTGGAACTGACGGTACTGCTCATCGGTGAGGATGACGATCTGCTCCACCCGAAACCCCGTTTGGCGCTCTGGAGCAGTGGTTCCGGGATGCTCTGCCATGATATCCTCCATGCAGCGAGGCCGATGATGGAACACAGCCCGTTCCTGGTACACCTTCGGATCTTCTAAAACCATGCGTTCCACCGGAACGCCTTTTAAGTCCACCTTGCGGTAATCCTTCCCATAGCCCAGGTACAGGGTATTCCTTCGCTGTGAGATGAGCAGATGCTCTGCCTGCCCTTCTGCCCGTACCATCAGGCAGCGGAACAACCCGCCCGGATCGGCGCTGAGAAGGTTCCGGTTGTCTTGCAGGAACGGATAATCCGGGGAGATATCCTCCGAGAGCTTGTCAAAATCCGCTTTGCTCAGAAGGATGACCTTTTCGACCCTGAGAACACCCGGAACAAAGTTCGTTTTCTTTTGGCGCAGGGCATCCCATGATTTTATATTTGCCGCAAATGCGGCGTACTGCATTTGGCTCATGTTTCACCTCGTATTTCATGAAATCAACCGGGGGTTTGGGGTGCTCCCCAAGAATGCCTTTGGATATCCAAAGGCTATGCTTGCAAAACCAGTCACCGGCTGGGAAAGAAGCGACCTGCGCCGCAGGTCAGATGACGTTGTCCTCGCCAGCTTCTTTGATTCTGGCCAGACCATCCAGTGTGGTGCAGATGATGTTCCTCTTTTCCGCCATCCCGATTTCTGCGGACATGGAGTTGCTGATCTCCTTGCCGCATACCACCAGCATCCGGCACCGGCCCAGCTTCTGGCGGGCAATATTGTGAAAATCCCTCTTTTCATCGGCGTTGTCCAGCGCAAGGTACTGCCCATCGTTTAGTTTAGGGCAGATGGGGACGTATCCGAGCTCGTACACTTTCCGGCAGTACCGCTTCAAAAGGCGGGGCGCCGTATCCGCAGCTGCGCAGATGTAGGCAAAGGCTTTTTCCATGGCGATGTGAGAAGCCCCTGCAGCTCATGCGGGACCTTGTGAAGATTTG
>CABSAB010000456.1 GCA_902475515.1 uncultured Eubacteriales bacterium
CAGCGGTCGGTTTTTATTCTTCGGCAGGACCGCGTAGGGGGCGGTCATGGAGCACATGGACAGGACCCACACCACCGCCACGCGCATATACCGGGGGGCCATGGCGATCACTTCCTGGTCCTTGCTGAAAACACCGAAGATCTGCCGGGAAAACAGCAGATACGCGGCGGCGATCACTACAAAAGCCACCATGCAGATCATGGCGCAGGCCCGGTAGCACTGCTTCACCCGGTCCATTTTCCTGGCGCCGAAGCACTGGCCCACCATGGTGGCCCCGGCCACGGAGATGGCTCCCACCACGATGTTGATGACGGAGTTCATCTTATTGCCGATGGAATCCACCGCCGACGCCGTCACACCAAAGACGTTGACCCGGGCGTTGACATACATCATCGAGCAGGTGATGAGCAGGCACTGGGCGATATAGGGGATGCCCAGCTTGCAGATGGGTACCAGCCGCTCCCGGCTGGGCTTGAAGCTCCTGAGCTTGAAATCGAAGCCAAACCGGTCACGGTTTTTGTACAGATAGATCAGGGAGGACACAAAGGAAACACCTTGGGCGATCACTGTGGCCAGCGCCGCGCCCATGGCGCCCAGATGCAGCACCGCCACAAACAGCAGGTCCAGTGCCAGGTTCACCAGCGACGCCACGGCAATGAAGATCATGGGCAGCTTACTTTCGCCCATTCCCCGCAAAATGGCGCAAACGGCGTTGTAACCGTAGATAAACACCATGCCGCAGCAGCAGACGATGGTATAGGCCCGGGCGTCGGCCCAGGCGGCCTCGGGGGTGTTCATGATCCCCAGCAGCTGGGGGCAGAGCACAATGCCCAATATACCAAATAAGATGCTGGAGATCAGCTCTGTGGTAAACAGAGTGCCGATGGTGGGCTGCAGGTCCTTATCCTGGGCACCCACCTGCTGGGAAAGCAGGATCTGCGCACCGAAGCTGAAACCCATGCCGATGGACAGGAACATATTCAGCAGCTGTCCGCCGATGCCCACTGCGGACAGCCCCGCCGAACCAACAAACTGCCCCACTACCACCATGTCTACCATGCTGTAGACCGCCTGGAGGGCGTTGGCCAGGGCCACGGGCAGGGCAAACACCGCCAGCTGGCGGAGTACCGAGCCCTGGGTCAGATCTCTTGCAATTTCGTTCGACATAAAAAGCTCCTTTTTGCGGCAAAAAAGCCGGGTTTGTCCAGTATAGCAGACCTGGGCACAAAACACAAGACAGAAGGGCGGAATTTCTTGACGCTCCCCGCCGGGGCCGCTATAATGATTGCAAACGTACAAAGGAGGCCGCCCATGCGCATCGACTTTGCCCCCATGGAGGGCATCACGGACGATCTGTTCCGCACCCTCCACCACCGGTACTTTCCCGGGGTGGACCGGTACTTTACGCCCTTTTTATCCCCCACGGAGGACGGCATCACCAAAAAAGAACGGGCCCAGGTTCTGCCGGAGAACAACCCCGGGGTGCCCCTGGTGCCCCAGCTGATGACCCGTCAGGCGGAGAGCTTCCTGCTGGCGGCAAGGGAGCTGGCGGACCTGGGATATTCGGAGGTCAATTTGAACCTGGGCTGTCCCTCAGGGACGGTCACCGCCAAGGGCCGCCGGAAAGGCATATTGGCCCCCGCCCGGCGGCAGGAGCTGGAGGAATTCCTGGACCGCATCTTCTCCGCCTGTCCCATAGACATTTCCATCAAGGCCCGCCTTGGGATGGAGGACCCGGAGGACTTCCCGGCCATTTTGGCGCTGCTAAGCCGCTATCCCGTGAAGGAGCTGATCCTCCATCCCCGGGTCCGGGCGGATTTTTACAAAAAGCCTGTGCGGATGGAGTGGTTCCGGTATGCCCTGGAGCACAGCCGGGCCCCGGTATGCCTTTCCGGCGGGGTGGCCTGCAAGGGTGATTTTGACCGGCTCATGGCCGGACCCGA
>CABSAB010000457.1 GCA_902475515.1 uncultured Eubacteriales bacterium
ACAAATATTACAAAAGTGTTACACTAGATCACCAGCTCCGTTACAGGCTCCACCAGTGCCCGGGCCACAGCGTCCGCCGCCGCATCCAGCGCCGGAGACAGGGCCTGATTTGCCCCCTCTGCCACCTGGGCCTCCACCGGAATCCCCAGTGCGTCCAGCATACCCATCAGGCCGCCCAGGTCCACCTGCTCTCCGCCCACCGAAAAGCTGACGTCTCCGGCACCCTCCACGGCATCCTGGGTCTTTTCCTCCAGCTCCCGCTGGAGCTGCTCCCGCACCACCTGCTGCACCTTGGGCTCAATGGCCTCCACCGCCCGGGGTGCCAACGCCTCCTGGGCCATGGTGGCCCCCAGGCTTGAAAGCGCCAGGATCAGCAAAAAGCCCAAGCTCATGACCAGGCCCTTGCGGTAGCCCGACAGGCAGCAGGTCACAAGAAACAGCAGTAATATCACTTCAATCAGCATCGTCGGTCCTTTCTCCGATTTGCAGGATTTCCCTTGTCCGTGCCAGGAGTGCCTCCCGGTCATTTTCACACTGCTCCTCCAGCACCGCCTCCAGGAGTCGGTCCAGGACCTCCCCCACCAAGGGCCCCGGCGCCGCGCCGCAGGCTATGACCTCCCGGCCGCCGATCTTCAGGTCCTTCACCCGGAAGCAGGTTTCCTCCCGGAGCACCTGCTCCACGAGGTCCGTAAACTCCATGGTGGCCGCGTAGCGCTCCCGTGTCCTGGGGGTATCCGCATGGGCCAGGCAGTCCGCCCGCTTCACCTGCATCAACAGCCGCAGGCGCTCTCCTCCCATGCGGGAGATCCAGCGGCGCACCACCTTCCGGGTCACGGGCGCTCCCTCGTCATGGCGGCGCACCAGCTCCACTACGGTCTCCCGGGTGGCTGTATCCACATGCAGCCGGGAAAGAATCCCCTCCGCCAGCTCCGCGCTTTTGTGCGGATGCCCGTGGAAATGCCCGACGCCCTTGCTGTCCACGGTGAACGTATCGGGCTTGCCGAGATCGTGGAGCAGCAGCGTCCAGCGGACCACCGGCTCCGCCGGAGACAGCTCAATGGCCCGGAGGGTATGCCGCCACACGTCCCGGTCATGGCAGGGGTTCTGCTGTAAAAAGCCCATGGTGGGGCCGACCTCCGGCAGCACCGGAAGCAGGACCGTTCCATACTGCTCCAGCACCTGCGCCGCATAGGCTCCCATCAGCAGCTTTGTCAGCTCCGCATAGATGCGCTCACCGCTGACATAGGCCAGCAAGTCCTTGTTTTTTTCCATGGCCCCGGCGGTCTGCGTCTCAATAGAAAACCCCAACTGGGACGCGAACCGCAGCCCCCGGAGAATGCGCAGGGCGTCCTCCTGAAACCGCTGGTTCGGATCTCCCACACAGCGGATCAGCTCCTTTTCCAGATCGGCCCGGCCCTCGAACAGGTCGATAATCGCCCCGTCCGCTCCCGCCGCCATGGCGTTGACAGTAAAATCCCGGCGGGAAAGGTCCTCCCGAAGATCCCGAACAAAATCCACCTGCTCCGGACGGCGGTGGTCTGGATAGGCCCCGTCCCGGCGGAAGGTGGTGATTTCGTATTGTACGCCCTCCAGCAGGACCGTCACGGTCCCGTGCTTAAGGCCCGTTTCAATGACCCTGAGATCCGAAAAGCAGGCTTCCGTCTCCTCCGGCGTGGCCGAGGTGCAGATATCCCAGTCCCCGGGAGTGCGGCCCAGCAGGGTATCCCGCACACAGCCGCCCACGGCATAGGCTTCATGGCCCCGGTCCGTCAGGCGACCAAGCAGGTATGTTACGTTCTTTGGGATTTCCACATTTCACCCTCTCCCACAGAAAACGGCTGTCATTGCGGGCCAGTCCGCAAACTGGTGCGCAATGACAACCTTTGTACATTCTCAGTTTTTCAGACTGTGCAGCGGCGCGGGGATTCGTCCGCCTCGGGC
>CABSAB010000458.1 GCA_902475515.1 uncultured Eubacteriales bacterium
GTGAAGCTCTTTGACCGCAGGGCAAACACTCTGATCCTCAACGAAAACGGCCAGCTGTTTTTAAGCCATATTTCCGTGGGCCTGGACGCCATCAACGCGGCTGTCCACGCTGTCCGGCAGAGAAACACCAACCGCAAGGTGCTGGTGGCAAACTATGTATTTCTGGACGCCTTCGCCTCCTTTTGCGACCGGTGCCTGTCCACCTTCCCGGACATCGATCTGGAGACCTTCGACGGCTCCCGCTCCGCGTCGGATTTTCCCACGGATATGGCACCGGACCTCACCATCATCCCAGAGCAGAATTTCCGCAATTATTCCGTTGCCCGAGTCTATGTGGAGCCTTGGTGCGTGATGTTTCACGAGAACTATGTGTTTCGCTCCGGCTGCGGCGGAAGCTCCATCACCACGGCGCAGCTCCGGCAGGAGTCCATCGCCTTTGACAATTCCCCCTATGACAGGAGCATCCTTTCCCGGCTGTTTCAGGATCTTCCAGAAAATCTGCAATTCGCCACCCAGGGGGACAGCTCCCGCATTGCCATCAACCGCTGCCGGGCCATCGGCATTGTCCCCGTGGCGGCCTACCGCTCCCTGCGGCTCCGGGTGCCGGATACGCCCATCCGGGCCATGCTGGTTTCCGACCACAAGCTGGAGCGGTCCATCTACCTCAGCCACCGCCCGGACTTTCTCAGCAGCGCCGAGGACTACGCCATTTTGGAGCTGCTGGACCAGCACATTGCCTCGGAGATGGATGCAACTGCATCATTTCTGCAGTCTGACTTTCAATTCGGCAAATAATCCCGAAGCATACAGGACAAGCCCCGATGCCGCATATTGCAGCACCGGGGCTTGCCTGTATGAAAGGAATGGGAATTTGCAGAATTACAGAATATCCATGGCGGCACAGAAGCCCTCGTAAGTAGCCTGCTTCACAGTCCGGGCACGCAGCGCGTCGCCGGTGACCACAAACCAGGGGCACACACCCTCCAGACTCTTAACAATATCATCGTTGGAGCGGTTGCCGCAGCAGTAGTAGACAATATCGGCCTCGGCAAACTGCTCCTTGCCGTCCTTATCCAGGAACTTCACGCCGTTCGGGGTGATCTCCTTGGTGGTGACGGAGCAGTCCAGGATCATGCCGGCCTTCTCCATCCGGGGCAGGAGCGCCATCCGCTGGGACAGGTAGGAGTCCTTGCACATCTCGTCCCGCATCTCCAGGATCTGCACCTTGGCGCCGCACTCGCTGGCGAAGAAGTAACCGGACTCACAGCCGATGGCACCGCCGCCGATGATGACGACCTTCTTGCCCTTCAGGTCCTCAATGTGTGTATATGCATCCAGGGCGTGCTTGGCGTTTTCCACACCGGGGATGGGCGGCACAAAGGGATGGGAACCCACAGCGCAGATCACCGCGTCGGGCTGCATAGACTCCAGCAGTTCCCGGGTAGCCTCGGTATTCAGCATAATGTTTACGCCGTTAAACTTGCAGCGGGCAATCAGGGAATCCCGGTAGCGAAGCAGAGACTCCTTGTCGGTGTCCACCTCGGTGAACCAGAGGAGGCCGCCCAGCTTGTTTTCCTTTTCGATCAGGGTCACATCATGGCCCCGCTCGGCAGCCGTAATGGCCGCATACATACCGGACACGCCGCCGCCGACCACAACGACCTTACGCTTTCCCTTGGGCTTGGGGGCGTTCCGCCAGCGAAGCTCACGCTGGCCCCAGGGGTTGACGGCGCAGTGCCACAGCTCGGGGATGGGCCGCTCGCCGGGGTTGGAGGCCAGGGGATTGAAGCAGGAGCAGCGCAGGCAGGGCGCGATCTGGTCCTCCCGGCCCATGAGGGTCTTGTTCACAAACTCCGGGTCGGCGAACTGCTGGCGGCCCAGGGCCACGAAGTCGCACTTGCCGGAAGCAATGGCCTCCTCGATCCTGATTGAGT
>CABSAB010000459.1 GCA_902475515.1 uncultured Eubacteriales bacterium
GAGGAGATGCCTGCAGAAGAAGGATTCCCGGCCTACCTCTCGTCCCGTCTGGCGGAGTTCTATGAGCGGGCGGGGTACGTGGAGACTCTTTCCGGCACCGAGGGCAGTATTACGGTCATCGGGGCCGTATCCCCCCAGGGCGGTGATTTCTCCGAGCCTGTGACCCAGAATACCAAGCGTTTTATCCGCACCTTCTGGGCGTTGGACCGGAGCCTCGCCTATGCCCGGCACTTTCCTGCCATCAACTGGAACCAAAGCTATTCGGAATATCTCACCGACCTGACGCCATGGTATCAGGAACAGCTGGGAGCGGATTTTATGCCTCTGCGGACACGGCTTCAGGCTGTGATGAAAGAGGAAACTAGCCTTAACGAGATTGTCAAGCTAATCGGCTCTGATATTCTCCCCGAGGATCAAAAGCTCACCATTGAGATTGCCCGGGTTCTGCGGCTGGGCTTCTTGCAGCAGAATTCCTTCCATGCCATCGACACCTATGTGCCGCTTCCCAAGATGAAGCGTATGCTGGAGGTCATTTTCCGGCTCTATGATGGGGCTCGGGAGCTGCTGAACCAGTCCATTCCCCTGTCTCAGATCAAAGCTACTGGGATTTTTGAGCAACTGATACGCATGAAATTTGAAATTCCCAACGACGATCTTTCCAAATTTGACGAGTACAAAAACGCGGTGGACCAGGCCATCTCCCAGATCACCGCTGCATACGCATAAAGGAGGCGCACCGCAATGAAACTGGAATACATTGGTCTTTCCGAAATGGTCGGTTCGCTAATTTTCCTGGACGGCGTCAGCGGCATCGGCTATGATGAAATGGCGGAAATCACCCTGGAAAACGGCCAAAAGCGCTATGGCCGGGTGATCCAGCTGGATGGCAGCCGTGCGGTCCTTCAGGTATTTGAGGGTACCAAGGGCATCTCTCTGGAAAATGCCCGAACCAATTTCACCGGAAAACCTATGGAGCTTTCGCTATCCACAGAGATGCTGGGCCGCATTTTTGACGGCACCGGGCGTCCCATTGACGGCTTGGGCGAGGTCTTCCCGGAGGAGCGGCGGAATATCAACGGCTCCGCCATCAATCCGGTCTCCCGAATCTACCCCAGAAGCTGCATTTATACGGGCATTTCTGCCATTGACGGCATGTCCACGCTGATTCGCGGGCAGAAGCTGCCCATCTTTTCCGGCGCTGGTATGCGGCACAATGACGTGGCCGCGCAGATTGTCCGGCAGGCAAAAGTTGCTGCTGAGGATGGCGAGTTTGCCATCGTCTTTGCCGCCATGGGCGTAAAAAACGATGTGGCTGAATTCTTTAAAAAAGACTTTGAAGAAGCTGGCGCCCTTCAACGGGTGGTCATGTTCATCAACCTGGCTTCCGATCCCATTATTGAGCGGACGCTGACCCCCCGCTGTGCACTGACAGCGGCGGAATATCTGGCCTTTAACCACGGCTATCATGTGCTGGTCATCATGACGGACATGACTTCTTACTGTGAGGCTGTGCGGGAATTTTCCTCCTCCAAGGGCGAGATTCCCTCCCGGAAGGGCTTCCCCTCTTATCTGTATTCGGATCTTGCTTCCCTTTATGAGCGGGCGGGGATTATCAAGGGCCGCGGCGGATCTGTGACCCAAGTGCCTATCCTCACTATGCCCAATGACGATATCACCCACCCCATCCCGGACCTCACCGGTTATATCACCGAGGGGCAGATCGTGCTGAACCGGGAACTGGAGCAGAAGGGCATCTATCCTCCCATCTCTGTGCTTCCCTCCCTGTCCCGGCTCATGAAGGACGGCATCGGTGAGGGCTACACCCGGGGGGATCACTCGGACGTGTCCAATCAGCTGTTCGCCTCCTATTCCAAGGTCCAGGATGCAAGATCCCTGGCTTCGGTCATCGTGAGCTTGAAGCTC
>CABSAB010000460.1 GCA_902475515.1 uncultured Eubacteriales bacterium
CCTTGTTGCGAAGCCCGCCGGAGGAATGACGGTTTTTTTCCGGCGGTGCAAATTATTGGTTGAGAACCGGAGGGCAATGTTGTATAATATTCCGTGATGGGTGCATCTGCCATTCCGTTTTTATCCCATTTACATTCTTTTACGGAGGTAATATAAAATGTTTAATGCTCTGATCGAAAAGCTGAAAAAGGACCCCAAGACCATTGTCTTTACCGAAGGCCCTGACGCCCGCATTCTGGAGGCCACTGCCCGCATCAAGGCCGAGGGCATTATGAAGGTCATCCTGGTGGGTAAGGTCGCCGAGGTCGAAGCTGCTGCCAAAAAGGGCGGCTTTGATATCGAGGGCGTCGAGATCATCGACCCCGAGACCTACGCTGGCATGGACGAGATGGTCGAGAAGATGGTAGAGCTCCGCAAGGGGAAGATGACCCCCGAGCAGTGCAAGGCCAACCTCCTCAAGGGCAACTACTTCGGCACCATGCTGGTGAAGATGGGCAAGGCCGAGTGCCTGCTGGGCGGCGCTACATATTCCACCGCCGACACCGTGCGCCCGGCGCTCCAGCTTATTAAGACCAAGCCCGGCAACTCCATCGTGTCCTCCTGCTTTATCATGGTCCGTGACAATGCCGACGGTACTCAGGAGAAGCTGGCCATGGGCGACTGCGCCATCAACATTCACCCCGGTGAGGACGATCTGGTTGAGATCGCCCAGGAGACCGCCAAGTGCGCCGAGACCTTCGGCATCGATCCCAAGGTCGCGTTCCTGAGCTTCTCCACCAAGGGTTCCGCCAAGGACGACGAGGTCACTAAGGTCCAGAACGCTGTAGCAAAGGCCAAGGAAGTCATGACTGTGCCCGTAGACGGCGAGATGCAGTTTGACGCTGCCGTTGCCCCCGAGGTGGGCCAGCTGAAGTTCCCCGGCTCCGCCGTGGCGGGCCAGGCCAACACCTTCATCTTCCCCGATGTCACCGCCGGCAACATCGGCTATAAGATCGCGGCCCGTCTGGGTGGCTTTGCGGCCTACGGTCCCATCCTGCTGGGCCTGAATGCCCCCATCAACGACCTGAGCCGCGGCTGTAACGCCGACGAGGTCTACAAGATGGCAATTATCACCGCCGGTCTGGCATAAATTCCGAAAAACCGGGGGCGCTGCATTTGCAGCGCCCCAATTTTTCGACCCCGCGCTTTTTCGATTTCTCTCCCCGGAAAGGACATTCCCATGAATAAAAAAACGATCTCCCTCGCCCTCCGTGCCAGCCTCCCCGTCATGGCGGGCTACCTGGTGCTGGGCCTGGGCTTCGGCGTATTATTGCAGAACCAGGGCTACAGCTTCCTGTGGGCCTTTCTCATGAGCCTGACCATCTACGCCGGGTCCATGCAGTACGCCGCTTTGGACCTGATCTCCGGCGGCGCCGGGCTCATTACCACCGCCCTCATGACCCTGATGATCAACGCCCGGCACTTTTTCTACGGGCTTTCTATGCTGGACAAGTATCAGGATACCGGAAAAGCCAAGCCCTACCTGATCTTTGCGCTCACGGACGAGACCTACTCCCTGGTCTGCTCCCCCGCTCCGGCGGAGGCGGACGAAAAGGGGTATTATCTGCTGGTATCGCTGTTCGACCAGGTCTATTGGATCGTCGGCAGTGTTCTGGGCGGGCTGCTGGGGCCGATCCTGCCCTTTGATTCCACGGGCATGGATTTTGCCATGACGGCGCTGTTTGTGGTGATCTTCGTGGAGCAGTGGCTTTCGGCGGAAAATCATATCCCCGCCCTGCTGGGGGTGGGCATTTCCGTGGTGTGCCTAATCCTGCTGGGCCCTACCCGGTTCGTGATCCCCGCTATGGTCGGGATCACCCTGAGCCTTGCCCTCCTGCGGGGCAGACTGGGGGGACACGAACATGGATAATCTCCACGTATTCC
>CABSAB010000461.1 GCA_902475515.1 uncultured Eubacteriales bacterium
TCGGAAACCTGGGCGCAGAGGTGCGGTTTTCCCATCAGGTCATGGGTTTGCAGCTGGAAGATGGCGTTTTGACCGGGCTGCAGGTGGCAGGACCGGAGGGGGAATATCTCCTGGAGACGGACACCGCTGTTTTGGCGGTGGGCCACAGCGCCAGGGATACCTTTGAGATGCTCCATGCCGCCGGAGTGCCCATGGAGCAGAAGCAGTTTGCTATGGGCGTGCGCATCGAGCACCGCCAAAAAGATGTGACCCTCAGCCAGTATGGCGCGGAGATCGCCGGGTTGCCGGCGGCGTCCTATAAGCTCTCCTGTCATCCGGAGACGGGTCATGGAGCCTTCTCCTTTTGCGTCTGCCCCGGCGGGCAGGTGGTGGCGGCATCGTCGGAGCCGGGAAGGCTTTGTACCAACGGAATGAGTGACCACGCCCGGGACCGGGAGAACATCAATGGGGGGTTGCTGGTCAGCGTGGAACCGGAGGACTTCGGCTCGGAGCATCCCCTGGCGGGGATGTACCTGCAGCGGCAGCTGGAGGAAGCGGCCTATCGACTTGGCGGGGAAAATTTCTATGCCCCTTGCCAGCGGGTAGAGGATTTCCTTCTGAAACGGCCCTCCGACGGACCGGGAAAGGTCAATCCCTCCTATCTGCCCGGCGTCACCTGGACAGAGCTGCACCGGTGCCTTCCGGCCTTTATCACGGATACACTGGAGGCGGCGATCCCCGAACTTGGGAAAAAGCTCAAAGGCTTTGATGATCCCGATGCGGTGCTGACGGCGGTGGAAAGCCGCAGCTCCAGCCCAGTCCGCATTCCCCGGGACGACAGCGGACAGAGCGCCATTCGGGGCCTTTATCCCTGCGGTGAGGGGGCGGGCTATGCCGGGGGCATCATGTCCGCAGCGGCAGACGGCATCCGCATTGCCGAGAAGATCTGCCAAAATATCTGAGAAAATACGCAGGTTTCGCAGCCGCCTTTGGCGGTTCTTGTCG
This sequence comes from uncultured Eubacteriales bacterium, assembly GCA_902475515.1. Taxonomy (GTDB): domain Bacteria; phylum Bacillota; class Clostridia; order Oscillospirales; family Oscillospiraceae; genus HGM13006. The sequence continues at coordinate 985 of CABSAB010000461.1, forward strand.
AAACCTGCGAAATCTATTTCTTTACACGGCGGGGTCCAGGTGGTTCAATAGAGGCACATAAGGAATAAAGGAGAAATGTGACGATGATTGAACATATCATGACCGGACGGATCGAACAGGCCGGATATACCATGGAGATGCGCTACCGTATGTTTGAGCATCCCGGGGAGGGCAAAAACCGCTTTGGCCTGTCCGTGGAGAATCTCAGCACCGGGGAGTGCGCCGCAGTGTGGGATGTGACTTCGTCGCGGGCGGAAGCAGAGCGGCTGCTCGGGCTGCTTGCCCGTGGACAGGTGACGCTGGTGAGCCTCCGGGAGGTCGTGGAGGATTTTGTGGCCCAATGAAACGAAAAAAGCCGAAAAAAGTTGTAGACATTTCCGGCAGTTTCTGCTAAGATAGCTTATAGGATTATGTAAACAAAATAAGGAGAGGCGGAAACGACTATGAAATGCCCATTTTGTACGTTTGAAGAGAGTAAGGTTGTAGACTCCCGGCATTCTGAGGATGGGATGTCCATCCGCCGCCGGCGGGAGTGTCTCCAGTGCGGCAAGCGGTTCACTACCTATGAGACGGTGGAGAGCCTGCCCATCGCTGTGGTGAAGAAGGACGGCCGCCGCCAGACCTTTGACCGGAACAAGGTACTCAACGGCATGGTCCGTGCCTGCGAGAAGCGTCCGGTGCCCATGGCCAGCCTGGAGAGCGCCACAGCGGAGATTGAGCAGATCGTTCAGAATTCCCTGGAGCGTGAGGTCAAGAGCGATTTCATCGGCCAGCTGGTGATGGAGCGGCTCAAGCCCCTGGACGAGGTCAGCTATGTGCGCTTTGCCTCGGTCTACCGGCAGTTTAAGGATATCAACAGCTTTATGAACGAGCTGAATAAGATCCTGGCAGAAAAGTAAGCAAGTACGGCGTCTGTGTTGCGGCAGGCG
>CABSAB010000462.1 GCA_902475515.1 uncultured Eubacteriales bacterium
CCTTGCAGGCCTCGATGCCCATGGGGGTGGCGGCGTTCCCCAGGCCCAGAAGATTTGCCGTCACGTTGGCCCCCAGTGCGGAAAATCCGTCGCGGTCCTCCCGGAGCTTCGGAAACACCCGCCCCAGCACCGGCCGGAGGAGTTTCGCCAGCTTCTCCCGCAGGCCGCACCGCCGCATCAGTTCGCCCACCCCGCACCACAGGCACATAGGCCCCGCCAGCGTCAGCGCGATCTGAATGGCGCTCTCGGCCCCCTCCATGGCAGCGCCGGAGAGGGCCCCCGTACGCCCTAAAATGGTACCACACCCAATTGCTGCCAAAACCATCAGCGTCCAAAGCCAGGAAAGCATGGAAAATACCTCCTAAAAAAGCAAGATGTTGTGCAAGAAGACGAAAAAACCTGCGAAAAAAGCGGGAAAATGTAAAAAATAATTCAAAATGGATTGACAAAAAACCCTTAGATTTCTATAATATGCGTGTAGTTATAGGCTATGGTTATGGAAAAGGAGACAAATACGATGAAATCTACCGGAATCGTCAGAAAAGTGGATGAGCTGGGCCGTATCGTTCTGCCCATCGAGCTGCGCCGCACCCTGGAGATCGCCGAGCGTGACTCTCTGGAAATTTATGTGGATGGCTCCACCATTATTCTGAAAAAGTACGAGCCTGCATGCGTGTTCTGTGCAGACGCCAAGGATGTGGTGAACTACAAGGGCCGCAACATCTGCAGAAAATGTCTGGATGAAATGAAAAGGCTGTAAAAAACATGCCGCAAGTCATAGGACTTGCGGCACGTTTTTTCGTCGAAATACAGCCCCGGTTTGCGCTTGCTGCAAGCCGGGGCGTTTTGCATGGGGAGGGGGGATCATCCGCGCAGAGCGGCGTCGTAGAGCACGTTCCTGGCAATGCCTGTTTCCAGGCTCGCCTGCCTGGCCGCGTCCTTGAGGGAATGCCCCGCCGCCCGCAGTGCATCTACCCGGGCAAGGGCCTCCTCTACGGAAAGGGCCTCCCGAACGGCCTCCGCACCTGACAGGATCAGCACATACTCCCCCCGGGGGCTGTTTTCCTGATAATATTCCAGCGCCTCCGCAAGGGTCATGCGCAGCGCCTCCTCGTGGAGCTTCGTCAGCTCCCGGCACAGGCAGATACGGCGCTCCGGACCGAAGGATTCCAGCAGGTCCTCCAGTGTACCGAGAAGCTTATGGGGAGCCTCATAGAAGATCATGGTGCGCTGTTCTGTCTGCAATTCCGCCAGCCGTTCCCGGCGGCTTTTTTTATTCACCGGCAGGAAGCCCTCAAAGGTGAACCGTCCTGTGGGCAGCCCCGAGATCGCCAGCCCTGTGATGGCGGCGCAGGGGCCCGGAATGGCCGTCACCGGAACCCCGGCCTCGGCGCATAGCCGTACCAGGTCCTCGCCGGGGTCCGAGATGGCCGGCGTCCCCGCGTCCGTCACCAGGGCGCAGACCTCCCCGGCAAGGAGCCGCTCCAGGATCTTCTTTCCGCTGTCAACTTTGTTGTGCTCGTGGTAGCTCACCAGGGGCTTTTTGATCTCCAAATGGTTGAGCAGCTTAATGGAGACCCGCGTGTCCTCTGCGGCAATAAAATCCGCCTCCCGCAGAGCCTCCGCCGCCCGGGGAGATATGTCCCCCAGATTTCCGATGGGTGTAGGCACCAAAATCAATGTACCAGCCATAGCAAGCTCCTTTCTCGCCGCTCAGCGCTCCATATGATAGATTCTCCGGTATTCCGCCGAAGCCTGTCCGTCCGCCTCCTGCAAAACCAGCTCCGGCGCCCAGATAAGCCCCGGCTTACCGCCCCGGCGGGCTTCCGCCAGCAAAAGGCTCACCGGAGAATCCGCCCGGTGCCGGACGGTCCGCAGCGGAAAAACCGCCCAGGGCGAAATGGCCAGGG
>CABSAB010000463.1 GCA_902475515.1 uncultured Eubacteriales bacterium
CGGTCTCGCAGCGGTTGTTGCAGACATAGCCCAGGGGCCGTCATCGGCGGCGGCGCCACGGGTATGACCGCGGCTTACTACCTCAACCACCTGGGCCATGACGTGACGGTGTTCGAGGCCAAGAAGATCGCCGGCGGCCATATGACCTCCGGTATGCCCGAGTACCGCATCCCCACCCAGGACGTGCTGGACGAGATCCAGGTGATCGTGGACTCCGGCGTGAAACTGGAGTGCAACCATCCCATCAAAAACGCCGCGGAGCTGAAAAAGGACTATGATGCCGTGCTGGTGGCCATCGGCACCAGCGTGGGTAAGAAGCTCATGTATCTACCCGGCGCGACCTTTAAGCAGGTCTACAGCGCCCTGGATATCCTCCAGGCACAGCGGCTCCATCAGGAGATCGACCTGGGTGAAACCGTCAATATCATCGGCGGCGGCAACGTGGCCTTTGATGTGGCCGGCACCCTGATCCGCATGGGCAAGACCGTCAATGTGGTGTGCCTTGAAAAGGACGCCTCCCAGGCCAGCGCCGAGGAGCGCGACCTGGCACTGGAGGAGGGCGTGAACCTCTTTGACAGCCACTCCAACGAGGCCATTCTGGGCACCGAGGACCAGGTCACCGGACTGCAGGTCCACAAGATCAACTCTTTCTACTTCCATCCCGAGACCCGCGCGCTGGTGGAGGATGCGATCCCCGACAGCACCTATACCATCCCCTGCGATTCCATCGTGTTCGCCGCGGGACAGGTCACGGGCCTGACGGAGGAATTCGGCCTGGAGCTCAACCGCTTCGGCTATCCCATCGATCCCAAAACCGGCAAGAGCGAGTTCACCACCTCTGTGGAAGGTGTGTTCGCCGCCGGCGACGTGATCACCGGCACCAAGTTTGTTATTGACGCCATTGCCTCCGCCCGGGAGTGCGCCGAGCTCATGGACAAGTACCTGGGCGGCGACGGCAACATCGATGAGGTCCTGGTGGACCGTACCCTGAACCCGGAGATCGGTACCATCGAGAACTTTGCAAGCCTCCCCCGGGAGGAACTGGGCATTCGCGGTGCCGGGGAGCGGAAGAAGGACTTCGCGCCGATCTTCACGGGCTTCACCTGCGAGCAGGGCCAGTGCGAGGCGTCCCGCTGCCTGCAGTGTGACCTCCGCGTGCCGATCCAGAAGGTTGAAAACTTCAACGCTTACGAGAAAAGATAAGGGAGGGATTATCAGATGATCAACAAGGAAATGCTGGCAGAAAACAAGCAGAAATGTCTCGAGCGCGCTGATAAGCTCCCTGAGCTTTCCGCAGCGAAAGCTATGGCCGAGGGCGTTTGCCCGGTGCAGTGGTGCCTGGAGCTGGTGAAGGCCGCCCGGGCCGAGGCCTGCGGCAAGAGCGTCATGTGCCGGGATGGCCTGTGGCAGCTGGAGCTGATGATCGAGGCCTGCATGAGCGGCCAGTCCGGCGAGGAGGACCTTGCCGTGATGAAGGAGACCCTGGATGCCATGGAGACCGTGGGCTGCCCCAATACCCAGAAGGTGGCCCAGCTCATCAAGGCCAATCAGGAGACCTATGCCTCCGAGTGGGATCTTCATGTGCGCCGGAAGCGCTGCACCGCCATGGTCTGCTACTATGACCTGTACATCGATCCCGCCACCTGCACCGGCTGCGGCGAATGCCTGAAGGCGGCACCCAGCGGCGCTGTGGAGGGCGGCGACGGCATGATCCATGTCATCAAGGACGACAAGGCACTGAAGACGGCGGAGTTCATCGGTACTTGCCCGGTGGGTGCCATCAAGAAGTGCGGCGCCATCAAGCCTCCGGTGCCCCCGGCTCCCGTGCCGGTGGGGTCCTTTGGGGCTGCGGCCGGCGGTGCCGGCGGCGGTCGTCGGAGAAGAAGAGGCTAACGTCGTCGC
>CABSAB010000464.1 GCA_902475515.1 uncultured Eubacteriales bacterium
GACGATAGCCCCCAGATGCAGGAACTTGTGTCCTCCATCAAAGAACAGGGCGTTTTCACTCCCGCCACTGTCCGCCCGGAAAAGGACGGAAACGGTTATGAGATCATTGCCGGACATTGCCGACGCCGGGGCAGCGAGCTTGCCGGGCTTGACGTACTTCCCTGTATTATCCGGGACATGACGGACCATGAGGCCGTCCAGGAGATGAAAAACAGCAACAAGCAGCGCGGAGAACCCTCTCCCAGCGAGCTTGCCCGGCTTTTGGATTTGGAAATGGAGGACATCAAGCACCAGGGCACAAAGCTGAAAGGCGTGGCCGAGGGTGACATTGGGAAACGGTCTGCGGAGATCGTGGGCGAAATGCACAACATGAACTATAAAAAAGTCATGCGGTATATCCGGCTCAATTCCCTTGTGCCGGAACTCTTGGATAAGGTGGACGCCAAAACCATGGGTTTCATGCCCGCTGTGGAGCTTTCCTATATCCGGCCCAAGAATCAGCGGCTTATTGCCGTGTCCATTGACGGTGAGCAGGCGTCTCCCTCCGTGTCCCAGGCCAAGCGGCTCCGGGAGTTGGATAAGGACGGTAAGCTCACTGGGGATGTCATTGACGGCATTTTGTGTGAAGAAAAAAAGGAGGTATGGCCGGCGGCGGTATTATCCTGATCGCCACCACTCTGATCCCGCTGCTGTCCGGCCTGTTCAGCTAAAGACCGATGGATTTTCTCACCGACTGGATCACAGACTGGCTGAAAGGACTGCTCATTGACGGGATCATGGGCAGTCTGGAGGGGCTGTATGACACGGTAAACGCCAAAGTCGGAGAGATCGCGGCCCAGGTGGGAACTACCCCGGCGGCATGGAACGCCGGGGTGTTCTCCCTGATCCGGCAGCTCTCCGAAACGGTGATACTGCCCATAGCCGGGCTGATCCTGACTTTCGTTGCAACCTATGAGTTGATCCAAATGCTCATTGACCGAAACAACCTGCACGACGTTGACACTTGGATGTTCTTCAAATGGATATTCAAAACAGCGGCGGCGATCCTGATTTTGTCCAACACGTTCAATATTGTCATGGCCGTGTTCGATGTTTCCCAAAATGTGATCTCCAACGCATCCGGGGTCATACAGGGCTCCACCGATGTGACAGCGGATATGTTAAACGATTTAGAGACGACCTTGGAGGGAATGGAGCTGGGGTCCCTGCTGGGAATGTTCGTGCAATCGCTGTTGATCAGCGCCGCTATGAAGATTATGGGCATTGTGATTTTTGTGATCTGCTATGGCCGTATGCTGGAGATTTATCTACTCACAAGCCTTGCGCCGCTCCCTATGGCGACTCTTTCTAACCGGGAGCTGGGCAGTACCGGGCAGAACTATATCAGGTCTTTGTTCGCCGTAGGGTTCCAAGGGCTTTTAATATTGGTTTGCGTGGGCATTTACGCGGTGCTCATTCAGCGCATTGCCGCAAGCGGCGAGCCCCTGGGAATGATCTGGGAGTCCCTGGGGTATAGCGTACTGCTGTGCTTTATGCTCTTTAAGACAGGCAGTATTTCCAAAAGCATCTTCGGCGCGCATTAAGGGAGGAGGAATGACCGAACGCAACATTACATTGGGGAGTCTGTTTGACGGAATCGGCGTGTTTCCGTTGGCCGCCCAGCACAGCGGGATCACCCCCCTATGGGCCAGTGAGATTGAAAAGGCCCCGGTGTCCATCACCAAACGCCACTTTCCGGACATGGCCCATTTAGGGGACATTACCAAGCTGGACGGCGGAAAAATCCCGCCCATTCATGTCATTACCTTTGGCTCTCCCTGTCAGAACCTTTCACAGATTGGAAACCGAACCGGCCTTGCCGGGGAAAAGTCCAGTCTGTT
>CABSAB010000465.1 GCA_902475515.1 uncultured Eubacteriales bacterium
CTGTGTGGCAGTCGCCGCAGGCGAAGACCTTGGGGACGTTGGTCTGGTAGTCCGCACCCGCCGCAATGTTGCTCCGGGGGGTGGTCTCCACACCGAAGGCCTTTGCCGTCTCCGCCTTGGGCCCGAGGAAGCCCGCCGCCACAATGATCAATCCGCAGGGAATGGTCTGCTCGCTGCCGGGGATCTCCGTCATCACAAGACGGCGGTTCTCGTCATAGCCCGCCTCCAGGCGGACCACCGTTGCAGAGACGATATTCCCGCTAGCGTCCTTCTGCACGGCCTTCACCGTGGCCTGATAGATGTGCGGGTCCTTCAGGAACTTGTTCAGGCACTCCTCCTGGGAGGAATCAAACTTGACTTCCTTGGGCTTTTCGTACAGAGGATTGTAGATCACCTGGGGCTTTGTGACCTTGGGCAGCATCTCGATCTGGGTAATGGATTTCGCCCCCTGCCGGATGGCAGTGCCCACGCAGTCGTTGCCGGTGTCGCCGCCGCCGATGATAATGACATCCTTGCCCTCTGCGGTATCCGTTCCGGAGAGGTACTCCACCGCGGGATGGATGCCCTTTGCGCCCTCGGCGCCGTCCATCTGTATCTTCCGGGCGTTGCCGCTTCCCACGGCCAGGACTACAGCATCATAATCCTTGACCGTCTCTGCCGAAGCAGTAATACCTGTCTGGAAAGCCACACCCATCTGCAGCATAGCGTCGATCTTCCGGTCCAGAATGTCCTTCTCCAGCTTCATGCTGGGGATACCGTAGCGGAGAAGTCCGCCGGGGTGCTCCTCGGATTCAATGACCGTCACGCTGTGGCCCAGCTTCGCAAGAGCCGTGGCGGCAGACAGGCCGCTGGGACCGGAGCCCACCACGGCCACGCGCTTTCCGGTGGCCGGAGCCACCTTCTCGGGATTGCCGGAAGCATAGTGCTGCTCCACCGCAAAGCGCTCCAGCTTGCCGATGCCCACGGCCTCGCTGCGGATGCTGCGGGTACAGTCAGACTGGCATTGCTTCTCCTGGGGGCACAGCCGGGAACAGAACTCCGGCAGAGTGGACGCGGAGGAGATCAGCTCATAGGCTCCCTCATAGTCCTTTGCCCGGATCTTCTTGATAAACTCCGGTACGGGCATCCCTGCAGGGCACTCCCCGGAGCACCAGCGCCGGGGACAGCCCATGCAGCGGGAGGCCTCCCGGAGGGCTTCCTCCTCGGTATAGGTCTTTTCAACTTCCCGGAAGGTCGTCAGGCGCTCCTCCATGGAAAGCCGCTCATTCTTGGTGCGGTCCGCCGCCATATTGGGGTTTTCCACCTTTACAAATACACTGTTATCAGGCATAAACATGTTCAAAGCACCTCCTTATCGTTCTTCTTTTCCATCCAGGTAGCAAACCATGTTGCCGCCTGCGATGTAGTTCGAGGCCATGGCCCAGGTGAGTTCACTGACCGGTGCCAGCTCGCCCTTGCGGTGCATGGCGGAGGTGCAGTCGCCGCCGGCGTAGAGGCCGGGGATGATGCTGCCGTCGTTCCGAAGCACCTGACACTTGGCGTTCACCGTCACGCCGCCCATGGCCGCCTCAGAAAACCGCTGGCCATAGACCGCATAGTAGGGGCCCTTGTTCAGAGGGATGGGAATGAGATACTTCGGGTCCTTGCCGAAGTCCTCGTCCACGCACTTTTCACAGAAGCTGTTGTACTTCGTCACCTCGTCCATAAACGCCTTCGGGTCGGCACCCATGAGCACCGCAAGTTCCTCCAGGGTATCGGCCTTTTTCACGGGGGTATCCAGCTTGGATTCCTCCTCCAGGTCCTCCTCCCAGGTGGCATAGAACTGGGCCTTGTTGGCAACGGCGGGGATCTATGTTCGGACCCAAGCATCACCCCTTCA
>CABSAB010000466.1 GCA_902475515.1 uncultured Eubacteriales bacterium
CTAAAACCCGGGGACTGCTTGGTCCTCAACGACTCTCGGGTTCTGCCCGCCCGTCTCCTAGGGCAGCGGGAGCCCACTGGCGGAGCCTGTGAGGTGGTTCTCCTCATCGACCGGGGAGACAACGTCTGGGAGTGTCTGGTCCGTCCCGGAAAGAAACTGCGAACAGGGGCCAAGCTCTCCTTCGGCCACGGGGCCTTGCAGGCGGAAATCATCGAAGTGTTAGAGAATGGCAATCGGCTCATCCGCTTCTTCTACGAAGGGATCTTTCTGGAGATCCTGGAACGCCTGGGAAAGATGCCGCTGCCCCCCTATATCAAAGCGGAATTGCAGGATGGGGAGCGGTACCAGACCGTCTACTCCAAAGAGGTTGGATCCGCCGCCGCCCCTACGGCAGGGCTATGACCCGTCCCCCGTTTTGCTTGGCAGATCCAAGCCATGGGGGTAAACCTCTGCTACGTGACCCTCCATGTGGGCCTGGGTACGTTCCGGCCGGTCAAAGCGGAGGACATCATAGACCATGAGATGCACAGCGAGTACTGTATGATCCCAGCGGAAACCGCGCGGATCATCAACCAAACCAAGCAAAACGGGGGACGGGTCATCTGTGTGGGTACCACGTCCTGCCGTACCATTGAGAGTTGGGCTGCCGAAGATGGCGCGCTGCAGGAAACCGCAGGGTGGACCAATATCTTTATCTACCCGGGCTACCGCTTTAAGGTGCTGGATGGGCTGATCACCAATTTCCATTTGCCGGAATCCACCTTGATTATGCTGGTCTCCGCTTTGGCCGGACGGGAACATGTCCTGCATGCCTACGCCAAAGCCGTAGAGGAAAAATACCGCTTCTTCTCCTTTGGCGATGCCATGCTGATTCTCTGACCCAGGAAAAGGAGGGATCTCCCCGTGTTTACCCTATTAAAAACCGAGGGCCATGCCCGTCGTGGGGTACTGACCTGTGCTCACGGCACGGCCCAAACCCCAGTTTTCATGAACGTCGGCACCTTGGGTGCCATCAAAGGCGCCGTGTCCGCCCTCGATTTAAAGGAGATCGGCTGCCAAATTGAACTCTCCAACACCTATCATCTCCACCTTCGGCCAGGGGACAACGTGGTCCGGGAGATGGGGGGGCTTCACCGTTTCATGCGTTGGGACGGCCCCATCCTCACCGACAGCGGTGGGTTCCAGGTGTTCTCCCTGGCCAGCCGCCGGAAAATTCAGGAGGAAGGCGTCACCTTCGCCTCCCACATTGACGGCCGCCGGATCTTTATGGGGCCGGAGGAGAGCATGCAAATCCAGTCCAATCTAGGGTCGGACATCGCCATGGCCTTCGACGAATGCGTGGAAAACCCCGCCCCCTATGACTACGTCAAACCGTCCTGCCAGCGTACCCTACGTTGGCTGGCCCGGAGCAAAGCCGAACACGACCGCCTGAACCAGCTGCCAGATACTGTAAACCCTCAGCAGATGCTCTTCGGCATCAACCAGGGCGGTACTTTTCCTGACCTGCGGGTGTGGCACATGAAAGAGATTGCCGCCCTGGACTGTGACGGCTACGCCATTGGCGGCTTAGCGGTGGGGGAACCCGCCGAAACCATGTACGAAATCCTGGAGGCCGTTGAACCCTACGCGCCCAAAGAAAAACCCCGTTACCTCATGGGCGTGGGAACACCGGTCAACATTCTGGAGGGCGTGGCTCGGGGAATTGACATGTTTGACTGCGTACTTCCCGCCCGCAATGCCCGCCACGGAAAGCTCTACACTTGGCATGGAACATTAAATATTAAGAACGAGAAGTACAAGACCGACCCTCGTCCCCTCGACGAGACCTGCCAGTGTCCGGTATGCCGGACCTTCTCCCGGGCCTATCTGCGGCATCTGT
>CABSAB010000467.1 GCA_902475515.1 uncultured Eubacteriales bacterium
CCCCCATGAAGCTGCTGGTGGGCATCGTTGTGGTGGTGCTGAATTATATCGGCAGCCGCCTGCTGGTATTTCGGAAAAAGGATTGAAGGTTGGACCGGACACGGAGGAGGCTCTGTGTCCGGTCTTTTGCAGCGGATAGATTGTTGGTTTTGCGTATATCAAACGGCGGGAAAATGTGCTATAATACAAAAAATCAAAGGAGGTGACCCGGATGTATCAGCCCTTGGCCGATGAGATCCGCCCCAAGACCCTGGATGAGGTGGTGGGGCAGGAGCATATTCTGGGGGAGGGGTGCGTCCTCCGGCGGATCATCGAATCCGGGAAGATCCCCAACCTGATCTTCTACGGGCCCTCAGGCACCGGGAAGACCACCGTGGCAAGCATCATCGCGGAAAAGACCAACCGTACCCTGTATAAGCTCAATGCCACCACCGCCTCCACCGGGGAGGTCAAGGAGATCCTCGCCCAGCCGGATACGCTGCTGGCCCCCAATGGGGTGCTTTTATATCTGGATGAGATCCAGTATTTCACCAAGAAGCAGCAGCAGTCGCTGTTGGAATCCATCGAAAACGGCAAGGTGACGCTGATCGCTTCCACCACGGAAAATCCGTATTTCTATGTATACGGCGCGATCCTCTCCCGTTCCACGGTGTTTGAATTTCAGCCCATCTCCCAGGAGGCGGCGCTCCGGGCTGTGGAGCGGGGCGTTCGGATCATGGAGGAAAAGGAGGGCGTCACAGCGGCGCCAGAGGCGGAGGCCCTTGCCCACATCGCGTTTGCCTGCGGGGGGGATATCCGCAAGGCCATGAACGCGGTGGAACTGCTGTTTTCCGCCGGACGGGAGGAAAATGGCGTGCTGCCCATCACCCTTTCGGACGCCCAGGCGGTGACCCAGCGCTCTGCCATGCGCTATGACCGGGACGGGGACAGCCACTACGACATTCTCTCGGCGTTTCAGAAATCCATTCGGGGCTCGGACCCCGATGCGGGGGTTCACTATCTTGCAAGGCTCCTGGAGGGGGGCGACCTGCCCTCCGCCTGCCGGCGGTTACTTGTGATCGCGGCGGAGGATGTGGGCCTGGCCCATCCCACGGCGATCTCCGTGGTGAAAAGCTGCGTGGACGCGGCGCTTCAGCTGGGATTGCCGGAGGCCCGCATCCCCCTGGCGGAGGCGGTGATCTTCCTGGCGACCTGCCCCAAGTCCAACTCGGCGATCAATGCCATTGACGCGGCCATGGCCGACGTGAAAAAGGGAAAGGGCGGAGAAATCCCCGCCCATTTGAAAGACAGCCATTACGGAGGCGCCAAGGACCTGGGGCCCTTCAGGGCATCCCAGTAGCTCCACCTGTTCCCGGGTCACTATGTGAAGCAGCAGTATCTGCCCGACGCGCTGAAGGACAGCGCATATTATGAATACGGCCCCAACAAGATTGAGCAGGCGGCAAAAAGCTACTGGGATGCCCTGAAGGGCTCCTAGCAATAGGCCAGCTCCTCGCCCGCGTAGCTCCAGCCGCTGACAGAGCCTGAGGTCAGGAAATAGCGGATGGGCGGCGCCTCGTGGCTTTCCGGCAGCGTGCGGATGACGATGAGCTTGACCTTCTGCCGGTCGGGGAGGATGGCCTTGATGTAGACGGAGACCCGGTCGCCGGGCAGCAGGTCCTCCCGGTATTCCGCCAGGCCCGAGAGGTTGGGGGAAAGCTCGATGAACACGCCGTAGTCTTTAATGCTGCGGACGATGCCCACCACGGTCTCGCCCACCTGGAACTGGTCCGCGTTTTCGCTCCAGGTGCCAAGCAGCTCCCGGTGGGTCAGGCTCAGGCGGCCCAGCCGCAGGTCCCGGGACAGAAGCGCCACATAGATATGCTGGCCC
>CABSAB010000468.1 GCA_902475515.1 uncultured Eubacteriales bacterium
CGGATCAAACCGCGCCACGAGCTCCCGGCAGATCAGCGGCGGCAAGCCCGAGAAATGTGCAATCAGAAATTCATCCGGACGGGTAGGACTGTCCACCGCCTGCACAAGCACAGCGATATCCTCCAGCGCTGCAGTCATGGGATTGCTCTTGTGCTGTAGGGGCGGCAGATGATAATAAAGCCCCGGCAAGACCTGCCGCTGCTGGCTCATCTCATAGTCCACCCGGCGCACGCAGTCAATAATCCTTCCATCCTCTCCCAGCAGGATTAGATTGGAATTCCGGCCCATCATCTCAATGACCAGATGCCGGGTCACATCCTCGCCCAGTTCTCCAGTGCACCCAAACGAAAAATCCAGCACACGTTCCATAGGCGGCTGGGTAATCTCCAGGAGTTTTCCACCCATAAGATGCTTCCGCAGCAGCATACAGAACATCGGCGGAGAAGCGGGATTCTCCGTGGCCGCCGTGGTAATATGGGCCCTGGGGTGAGCGGAATTGGCCGATAGCAGCAACCGAAAGGCGCCCTTCCGGCTGTGGAGGCTGAGCACCACCTCATCCCGGGAGGGCTGATGGACCTTATCGATTCTGGCCTGCTCCAAGCTGCTGCGCAGCTCTTTTGCAACCTGGGTCAAATATACAGCGTCAAGTGGCATTGGATTCCTCCATAATAAAATCAAACAACTGGGACAGGCGTTCCTGCCGTCCCAACAGATACAGCGCACCAAACAGCGCCTCCAGCCCAGTGGCCTTGGCATACTGCGCATGAGTGGCATTCTTGGGGATGTGCTTTACGCCCGCATTGCGTCCCCGCCGGTAAAAGCCCTGTTCCTCCTCTGTGAGCAGGGGAGCAAGCTTATCCGCTGCAATTGCCTGTGCCGGGGCACAGACCAGGGCTGTAGTGTCGTGATGGAGATGCGCCCCTGTGGTCCTTCCGTCGGATACCAGCATGGAGCGCACCAAGATCTCATACACAGCATCTCCCAAGTGGGCCAGTCCCAAAACAGAAACCGCCTGGACCTCCCGCAGCGTCAGTATCGGATGAAATCGGTCCTGCAACATCATACCCCCGTATATTCCTGCTCAAAGCGCTGGTTGAATGCCTTGATATACTCGTCAAACCGCGAAAAAGCATGGTAGATCGCGTCCCAATCAGAATCGCCGAAGCCGTCCAGCATTTGCTTATAAAAGGCGTCGATCTGCTCATGGAAGCGCAGGGCACGCTCCCGCCCAGTTTCCGTCAAATAAAGCCGCTGGCGTTTTCCGGTGCCCTCCTTACGGACCAGGCCGGATTTTTGCAGATTCCGCACCGATACGGATAGGCTGGGCATTCCGATATTGCAAAGCGGGGATAGGGCACTGAGGGAAACCCCCTCGTTTTCCTGTAAAATCGTCAGAATCCTGGGCTGGCCCGGGTATAGCTCCGCCTGTTTGCAGAAATTTCGCTCCAGCCGTGAAAAGTCATAGGTCAGTGCAAAGACCAATCCGCCGAATTCATATCTGTTTACCGCCATCAGAAACCACCTCCCAGCTTGGTTTGTTTCAGTATACCACAATTTTTTCGGAATGAAAAGGCGCAAAATTGGAGCGGCAGATACCCCGCCGCTCCAATTCTTCCTGATTTTATTCGTGCATGTGCACTTCCGCGGAAAAGCCCATGGGAAGGAGTTCTCCTAGGGTTGTCTTTTGAATCGCGCCTTGGGGTCCGCCCAAATAAATCTCAAAATTCTCCCCGCAGAACTCGCCCATCACCTGACGGCACACACCGCAGGGCGGAAAAAATCCGGAGATAACGCCATCCTTTCCACCCACCACAGCGATGGCGGAAAACTCCTGTACGCCGTCGTAGACCGCCTTGAAGAACGCGG
>CABSAB010000469.1 GCA_902475515.1 uncultured Eubacteriales bacterium
CTCATGAGCGGTACCTCCATGTCCTCCCCTTATAATCAGAGTTTTCATAATTGCCAGAAAGCCTGCTGCGGACGGTGATTTGACCGGTAAAATAGGTACGTCCGTCCTCGGTCACCTGCTCCGTTGCGGCGGATTTGATGACGGCGCCGTGGGACTGACTGATGAACACAGCGGGCATTGAATGGTTGTATCCGGACAAATCCATGTAGAGAACGCCAGCTTCGTTGTGATATACAACTAGTGCTGCCGCGCCAAGCTCGGCGGCGGTGTTGGCCTTCTCGTAATAGTAGTAATCACCACCGCGAGAACACAGCACGATTTTTCCGGCCAAGTCGATGCCGGTATAGTCATCCGCAGTGCCATAGCCGTCTACCAAGACGAAATCGTAGGGCGTGCCACTGCCGTCCGGGGAAATGTCCAGGGTGGAAATGGCAGCATTCCCGAAGGCGTAGCCGTAGCTGTCCACGAGACTTTCCATGTAGCCCATGGAATTGCCGTCCACAACCAGGCTGGGACCAATAATGCCATCGTTGTCCACAGAGGCCACTGCCAGGGAGCTGGCATAGGAACCGGGGGAACCGACGGTGTCATAGTTCACATCGTCGCTGTAAAGATAGCCGCCGGTGCTGTACATGGACCAGTAGCCATCATTGCCAGCAGAGGTGACAACCACCATGCCGCTTTCCACCACACGCTCCATCAGAGCCCGGTAGGTGGAATCTTCTATTGTTGCCGTGCCGGCGGAGGAGGAACCCAGAGACAGGTTCACCGCATCGGCGCCCAGAATCATGGCGTCCTCTATGGCAACCATAATATCGGAGTCAAACGCGCCGCCGTTTTTGCCGAAGACTTTCATGACCAGGAGCTGGGCGTCCGGCGCATTACCGGCTACCTGCACCTCCTCCATGGCGTCTACATAGGTGCCGCCCTGTTCCAGGTAACGGTTGGCGGCGGCAATGCCGGCAACGTGGGAGCCGTGCTCACCCTGGTCGTCGTGGTCGTGGGTGACATCCAAATCGCCATCGATGTAGTTGTAGCCGAAGGCGGCCTTGCTGTTGATGTAAAGATCTGCAGCGGAGAGGGACTGCCCGCTGCCGGTTGCCCGCTGATAGGCATTCAGCTGCTTCATCACAGAGCCGATTTCTTCGGCATCCAGAAGCTGGTAGGCAATCCCCTTTTCTTTGGACGCCTGATCCAGGGCATAGGCAAAAGCGGATGGGCTGAAGGACTGATGATCCGTATCCAGGCCTGTATCAATCACGGCAATTCTACGGCCAGCGCCTGTGTACCCCTCCAGCCACGCCTGGCATGCGCCGGTCATCTGGCCAGAGACTGCCATATCTGGGCGATACTCGCCGCCCACAGAAACGACCTGCGGCTGATAGCAGGTTTCCTCTACAACGGCCTTCACACCATCCAGGGCGGCAATTTTCTCTATGGCGCTGCGCGGAACATTGGCAGAAATCATGTTGGCCGCAAGGGTTAGGTTCCAGACCACATCCAGCCTTTGACCATGGAGCGCCTGGCGCTCAATGGTTGCCTGCAGCTGGTCCTGCGTCTGTTTTAGACTGTCCCGGTAGCGCATGGCCTTTGCATTTTGCGCAATGTGTTTGATCTCAAAACCCGCGTCGATGGTAGGGGCTTTTTCCAGTTGAATGGACACCCGGACCATGCTGTCATCCGATGCCGCGCCCCCGCTTGCCGCACCAGTGGAAGCTCCGTTTGGCATGCTTCCCATAGGCTCCCGGGGGAGTTCTGCTGTGACGCTGCTGTTTTCGATTTGCTCCATTTCCAGAGGCAAATCGGAGCTTGCTTTGGTTGCTCGTCACATAGA
>CABSAB010000470.1 GCA_902475515.1 uncultured Eubacteriales bacterium
TACTGCGTTTTTATAAAGGAGTTGTTTCCCATGAGTTTAGTACCATATGTAGTTGAGCAGACCAGCCGGGGCGAACGATCCTATGACATCTATTCCCGGCTGCTCAATGACCGGATTATCATGCTGTCTGAGGAGGTCAATTCCACCACGGCCAGCTTGATCGTAGCGCAGCTTTTGTACCTGGAAGGGCAGGACCCGGAAAAGGACATCAGCTTCTACATCAATTCTCCCGGCGGTTCTGTGACGGACGGCATGGCCATTTATGACACAATGCAGTATATCAAGTGCGATGTGTCCACCATCTGCATCGGCATGGCGGCCAGCATGGGTGCTTTCCTGCTGTCGGCCGGCGCCAAGGGCAAGCGTATGGCGCTTCCCAACGCGGAGATCATGATCCACCAGCCCTCTGCTGGGACCCAGGGACAGATTACCGATATGGCCATCCACCTCAAGCGCCTGGAAATTATCAAGAAGCGAATGAACCGTATTTTGGCAGAGAATACGGGAAAGCCGCTGGATGTAGTCACTGCCGACTGCGAGCGGGATAATTTCATGAGCGCGGAAGAAGCGGTGGAATACGGTCTGATCGACAAAGTGCTTTATCAGAGATAATTTGCCTTGCGCATTTGGGAAGGGAGTGATTGCCGATGTCCATGGATAGCCAGAATGACGCCAATGTCATCTGCTCCTTTTGTGGAAAGCAGCAGGGGACAGAGCCGGGTCAGGCCGAGCGGATCATTGCGGGCCCCGGCGTCTATATTTGCAGCAACTGCGTGAGCCTTTGCGAAGAGATATTGGCAAGAGAACTGCTGGATGAGCCCATGGAGGAAGTGATCCCGGAGACAGTCCCGTCCCCCCAGGTGATCAAGGAGTACATGGATCATTATATCATCGGCCAGGAAAAGGCGAAAATTGCTCTTTCGGTGGCGGTGTACAATCATTACAAGCGGTTATACTATAGCAGCAGCGATGTGGAGCTTCAGAAAAGCAACATCCTGCTGATTGGCCCCACCGGCAGCGGTAAGACCTTGTTTGCGCAGACGCTGGCCCGGGTATTGGATGTGCCCTTTGCCATTGCGGACGCCACTACACTGACAGAGGCCGGTTATGTGGGCGAGGATGTGGAAAATATCCTGCTCCGGCTGATCCAGGCCGCCGACTATGATGTGGAACGGGCTGAGCGCGGCATCATCTATATCGATGAGATCGATAAGATTGCCCGGAAGAGTGAGAATACCTCGATCACCCGGGACGTCAGCGGCGAAGGCGTGCAGCAGGCACTTTTAAAGATCGTGGAGGGGACGGTATCCAATGTGCCGCCCCAGGGGGGACGTAAGCATCCCCAGCAGGAGTTTATTCAGATCGACACCAGCAATATCCTATTTATCTGCGGCGGTGCCTTTGATGGTCTGGAAAAAATCATTGAGCGGCGCACCGCCTCATCCGGACTTGGTTTTGGCAGGGAATTGACCCAGAAGAATGACCGGGATGTTGGGGAGCTGTTTTCCCAGGTGGAACCCCATGACATCTTGAAATTTGGTTTGATTCCGGAACTGGTGGGACGGCTTCCTGTGATCACCAGCCTTCAGAGCCTTAATCGGGATGATATGGTCCGCATTTTGACGGAACCCAGGAACGCTTTGGTCAAGCAGTACCAGAAGCTGCTGGAGTTTGACGATGTGGAACTGACCTTCCAGCCGGAAGCGCTGGAGACCGTGGCACAGATGGCCCTGGACCGCAAGGTGGGGGCCCGCGGCCTGCGTTCGGTGTTGGAGAGCATCATGACGGATGTGATGTATGAGATTCCCTCGGATCTTTCCATTCAGTCGGTG
>CABSAB010000471.1 GCA_902475515.1 uncultured Eubacteriales bacterium
TTATCTGCATCACCGCAAAAGGTAAGCCCATCAAGGCCAAAACCATCGGGCAGCAGCAATATATGAAGGCCATCGAGAAAAACACCGTGACTATCGGTGTTGGCCCCGCGGGAACCGGCAAGACTTATCTTGCTGTAGCTGCGGCGGTTGCGGCCTTTCGGGAGCGGCAGGTGAGCCGGATCATCCTGACACGGCCTGCGGTGGAGGCGGGAGAACGGCTGGGCTTTTTGCCCGGAGATATGCAGAATAAGGTGGACCCCTATCTGCGTCCGCTGTACGATGCCCTGTTTGAGATGCTGGGGACCGAAAGCTTTAATAAATATCTGGAAAAAGGGAACATCGAGGTAGCACCCTTGGCGTATATGCGCGGCAGGACCCTGGATGACAGCTTTATCATTCTGGACGAGGCACAAAACACTACCCGGGAGCAGATGAAGATGTTCCTAACACGGCTGGGCTTTGGATCGAAAATCGTTATCACAGGAGATGTGACGCAGATCGATCTGCCGGGGGATAAGGTCAGCGGACTGAAGGACGCAGTCCGCGTCCTGGAGGATGTGGAGGATATTGCAATCTGCCGCCTGACAGCCCAGGATGTGGTGCGCCATGTGCTGGTGCAGCGGATCATCCATGCCTATGAAAAAGCCGAGGAAAAGCGGGCTAAGGCACAGCCACAGCCCGGAAAAACATATAAAAGGACGTATCGCACATGAAGCATCAAATCACCGTCCACGGGGACAAGCCCGGCATTAATACTCCGGAGGTTACTGCCCATATCAAGCGCTGCATTCAGGGTGCGTTAATGGCGGAGGGGATCAAGGTCCCTTGCGAGGTCAATGTACTGCTGACAGATAATGCGGGCATTCGGGAGATCAACCGTGACTATCGGGAGATCGACCGGGAGACGGATGTATTGTCGTTTCCGATGTTCGAGTTTGTTCCGGGAGAATTTCCGGAGGATGTCAGCGAGTTTTTGGACCCCGGAAGTGAGTTGCTGCCCTTGGGAGATATGGCGGTTTCTGTGGAAAAGGTGCGGTCTCAGGCCAAGGAATTGGGCCACAGCGAAGCACGGGAACTGGGGTATTTAACGGTACATTCCGTCCTGCATCTGCTGGGCTATGACCATGTGGACGAGGGCGAGGAAAAGCGCCGGATGCGGCAGCGGGAGGAAGCGGTTATGGAATCGCTGAAAATTCCGCGATGAAGGTACTTCGGGAACTTTTGGCACTGGGGAAGAGCTTCGGCTATGCCATCCGGGGGATCGGCTATGGAGTCCGGACCCAGCGGAATCTGCGTATTCATCTGGTGGCGCTGCTGACCGTGATATGCTTTAACAGTATGGCGCAGCTGTCGGTGACCCATTGGTGTATAGAGTTGCTATGCTGTATGCTGGTGCTTTCGTTGGAGTTGGTCAATACCGCGCTGGAGGCAGTTTGTGACAAAGTCTCGCCGGAGCGGCATCCGCTGATGGGCCATGCCAAGGATGCGGCGGCCGGGGCAGTGCTGGTGGCTGCCATAGGCGCGGTGGGGATCGCGCTGCTGATTTTCTTTTTTGGTGGAGATTACTGGGCAAAGACGGCAGCATTTCTCTCGGCACCGGAGCATGGATGGGTCAAGCCGGCCCTGCTTGCAGGCTATCTTTTGGCGGCCGGGTTCGTTTTTCTGCCGGCCATACGACATAGACAAAAGACATAGTGTAAGGAGCTTTTATGAGTATAACAAAATCTGCAATGATCACCATTGCCGGACGGCCCAACGTGGGAAAATCTACTCTGACAAACGCGCTGGTAGGGGCCGCCGGGATCTTCGATTCCTGAATGCGCTGAATC
>CABSAB010000472.1 GCA_902475515.1 uncultured Eubacteriales bacterium
AACGGCGATTGTTCGGCTGGAGGAACTGCGGCCGCAGTAGATCATCTTCGACAGTGGATGCCCGCCTCTACTCCCCTGCTTTTGGGGCGCACGCGCTTTCCTTAGCCGCTGCACATTTTCAAAGCTGGCATTCGAAACGATGGCCGAATGAGATCCTTCCACATAATACTGCTGCCGCTGCCCATGGTTTTCATGGGATTTAAACGGGAATACATTTTCGGAATATGTTTTTTGGCATAACGTGTCTCCGATGTATTTTTCGTTGTTCAATATTCTCCGAATTTGCGTAGTATGCCATCTCTGCAGGCCGTTTGGTGATGGGATCCCTTTCAATGTTAACGCTTCCGCGATACGTTCCATACTGTCCCCAGACGAATATCTTTGGAATATCCGGCTTACTATTTTAGATTGCTCAGTGCATATTTCTAGATCCTTTTTATGTACCAACTTAAAGCCAAACGGGGCACAGCTCGTAATATACTCTCCTCGTTCCATTCGCCGTTGATAGCTCATCCGCATATTCTGAGAGATAGAAACAGACTCCTGCTGGGCCAGAGAACCAAAGACGCTCACCATCAATTCCGATGTGAGCG
Source organism: uncultured Eubacteriales bacterium (assembly GCA_902475515.1). Taxonomy (GTDB): domain Bacteria; phylum Bacillota; class Clostridia; order Oscillospirales; family Oscillospiraceae; genus HGM13006. Next base: position 594 of record CABSAB010000472.1, read on the forward strand.
TCTTTGTATCAATATGATCTTCTTCAAACAGGACCGTCACGCCCAAGGACGAAAGTTCCCGCAAGGCAGAGAGACAGTCCTTGGTATTCCGGGCAAACCGGGAAATACTTTTGACCAGAATGCGGTCGATTTTTCCTCTGTGGCAATCAGCCATCATTCGTTGGAAATCCTCCCGCTTATCCATACGGGTGCCGGTGAGACCCTCGTCCGCATAAATGTCCACCAGCGTCCAATCTGTGTGTTGCTGAATGAAATCCGTATACGATTTGATCTGCACCGCATAGGAATGGAGCTGATCCGCAGAATCAGAGCTGACACGGCAATAGGCCGCAATCCGTAAGGCCTTTGGCCCCACCACTCTGGGTGGAATTACTTTTACTGTAGCCATAAACATTCTCCCTCCCACACAACACATATCACATATCTTGAAGAATATCCACTACAATTGACACACAGCTTTCAGGAATATCTGCTGCTCCGCCAGACGCTTCATCTGTTGAAGTTCCTTCCCAGAAAACAGGCCATCGCGTGCCATGCGTTCCAACAAATCAACTACCAACAGATACTGTAAATTCTTTTGGATGTTCATCCCTGTTCCGGCTCCTTAAAGTACCGGTCAGGCTTCTTATCCAGCATGAACTGCGTCACATCGGCCAGCTCCGAGGTCACGGTCATCTCCGGCAGAGCCTCCAGCATGGATTCCCGGTATCGGCCATGGTTCCCGGCTCGGTCATCCAATACGGCAATGACACAGGTATCCATTTCGGTGCGTATGGCGCGGCCAAAGCCCTGACGGAGCTTGATCTGCATCTCCGGAATGATAATAGCTTGAATAAAATCATGGAGTGAATCGTAGTGTTCCTTCTGTTTCTCCCGCAACTCATCCGGGAATGCAAAGGGCAGCTTGGGGATCACCAGCAGAGACACGCAGTCCCCCGGAAAGTCCATCCCCTCCCACGCTGCACCGGTGGCTAGTAAAACAGCCCCCGGTTGCTCTTTAAATTGTTTTACTGTGTGGTTCGGGTTGCTGCTGTCCATGGTGAACAGCGGATATAGCAGTTCCAGCGCCTTGAGCCGTTCTTTCACTGCGGACATGGCAGCGTAGGATGTAAACAGGACCAAACCGTGACCGGTGGCCGCGTCAATGAGCCGGGCAATCTCCCCGGCCAGAGAATCATAGTATAGATCCACACGGTTTCCAAACTGTATGGGCGGGTATTCCGGCAGGTATA
>CABSAB010000473.1 GCA_902475515.1 uncultured Eubacteriales bacterium
TCTACCTCGCCGGTATCTTTGTTATAGGAGGCGTTTTTGGGCTCCGTGGTCATCTGCTCATAGAGGTCGTCCAGCTGTACGGTGGCCGGGTAGGTCATTTCGTAGTCAAAGGTGATATCGCTGTAATCAGAGTTGATAAAGGCGGTGCTCACCAGATCGTAGAGCTTCTGCGTATCCAGCCCCCGGCCGGGAGAGCCGATGGTGACATAAATGGTATGGCTCTCCATATCCGGTTCCACCTTGGAATCCACCATCTCCGTGCGCACACTGGCGTTGGCGGAGTTGATGAGCTCGTTGATATAGTCCGAATCCACCGTCATAGAGGAGGACAGGGGAATATCATTCCGGTGCCGCTGGGCCGCCTTGATGGCCCGGGAGATGGCAAAGGGACTGGTGCTCTTGCGGCCGTAGGCATAGGCCTCGTCCACAGCGGAGTCCACATCCATGCGGATGGTGTCCTCTTTGGGCGCGAAGGTCAGCACCTGATCGGGCAGGATCACATCCAGGCTCTGATCGGCGTTCTTTTTAAGCTCCGCCTCAATGGCGGCTTTGGCCTCTTCCTTGGTCATACCGCCGATGTCCACACCGGCCACAAAGACGTTAGGCATGATCTTGTCGTAGCCCGCATAGCGCATGGCGTAGATGCCCACGCCTGCAAAGGCGGCAATCACCACCACCAGGGCAACGATCAAGACGATCAGCATGGGGCTTTTCCGCTTCTTTCCCTGCTGGGGCCGTCTGCCGGCAGCGCGCTGGGCGTTTGTGGGCCGCTGGCCGTTTGCAGGCCGCTGGCCGCTTACCGGGCGCTGCCCACCTGCGGGCCGCGGTCCTCCAGTGGGCCGCTGGGCAGATGCAGGCCGGCTGCCGTTTGCTGTGCGCTGGCCGCCGCTGGGCCGTGCGCCGGCAGAACCGGAGGCAGGCCGTGCGGACCGGGTAGAAGCCGATTTGGGATCGGCGGAAGCACGCTTTTTCGGAGCGGAGCTCTGGGCGCCGGTGCGCTTGGCAGTGTCGGCGGGTCTCCGCTTGGCGGAACGATCGTTCTTTTCCTGACTTATCATAATCTCCACCTAACTTAAGGCAGGGGGTCCTGCCGTAATTTGATCAATAGCTAATTAAAGCTATTATAACCTGTGAAATGACTTTTTTCAATCGGTTTTGTCGCTTTTTCGGAAAATGCACGATTTCCCAGTTAAAACCGGGGTATCATTGGGAATCTGGCACAGAAAAACTGGAAAATTTCTGAATAAATTGCTCCGAGATCTTCAGCGGCGCATCACCGCTTTGAAGCTTCAGCGTGAGTCTGGGGGTCTCTCCGGCAGAAAACAGCACCCGCTTTTTCAGTTCCGGATCGGCACAGATGCCGCTGACCGCCGCGAAGTCGATGCTCCGCAGGGTAAAGAGGATATTCCCGCCCTTCTGGGTGATCTCCCGGATGCCCACAGCGGCGGCCCGGGAACGGAGCAGGGCCACGGAGACCAGGTTCAGCACAGGCTTCGGCGGCTCGCCGTAACGGTCGATGATCTCGTCGAGCACGTCGTCGGCGTCGGCCTCGGTACGGATGGCGGCAATGCGCCGGTAGAGCTCCATCCGTGCCTCGCCGGAGGCGACGTAGTTCTCAGGAATGTGGGCCGAGACGTTGATGTCGGCGGAGCAGCTGGTGTCCTCGGGGGGCGTTTCGCCCTTTTCTTCTAAAATGGCCTCCTCCAGGAGCTTCAGGTACATGTCGTAGCCCACGGAGACCATATGGCCGGACTGCTCGGCCCCCAGAAGATTGCCCGCACCCCGGATCTCCAGGTCCCGCATGGCGATCTTGAAGCCGGAGCCG
>CABSAB010000474.1 GCA_902475515.1 uncultured Eubacteriales bacterium
GGATACGGCGGGCAGCGCCAAGTATGTCTCCGAAACCGGGGACATCACCAAGGCGGCCATCTGCTCAGAGTGGGCGGCGGAACTGTACGGACTGAACATTCTGGCAAGAAAAATCAACTACAGCGCCATCAATACCACGCGGTTTGTGGTGGTGTCGCCCAAAATGGAACTGCGGGACGGGGCGGACAAGATCAGCGCCGTGCTGACGACCCCCCATGAATCCGGCTGCCTGCATGAGATTTTGTCCATCTTCGCGGTGAACGGGCTGAACATGGTGAAGCTGGAGTCCCGGCCCATCCCGGGCAAGAGCTGGGAATACATGTTCTTTGTCGAGTTTACCGGGAGCCTTACGGCACCGGGCATGGATGGGGTGCTGCGGGAGATCTCCCAGACGGCGGGAGAATTCCGGGTGCTGGGGAACTTTAAGACGAATCTGGAGAGCCAGACATGAAGAACATCTACCTCATCGGCATGATGGGCTGCGGAAAGAGCACCTGCGCGAAGGTCCTGGGAAACCGCCTGGGACGGCAGGTTCTGGACACGGACCAGGAGATCGAACGGGAAGCGGGCTGCTCCGTCAGCGAGATCTTTGCCCGGGAGGGCGAGAAAGGCTTTCGGGAGCGGGAAACGGCGCTGTGCCGGGAGCTTTCCCGGCGGGACGGGTTCATTGTAGCCACCGGCGGAGGGCTGCCCCTGCGGGAAGAGAACCGGAAACTGCTGCGGGGAAGCGGCACGGTGGTCTTTCTGCACCGGGACCCGGAGGAGATATTTGACACGGGCGATATGTCCGGGCGGCCTTTGGGGCAGCAGGGGAAGGATGCGTTTTTGCGGCGGTTTTCCGAGCGGCTGCCCCTGTACCGGCAGTGCGCCCATGTGGAGATCACGGAATTTTCCTCGGTGCAGGCGACTGTGGCGGAGATACTGAAGAAAGTGGAGGAAGCACTATGAAATTTTTGGTCATCAACGGGCCGAACCTGAACCTGCTGGGGGTGCGGGAGCCGGAGGTCTACGGAAAAAGCGGCTACGAGACTCTGGTGGGACGCATCCGGGCTTCGGCGGAGAGCATGAACGTGGAGGTGGAGATCTTCCAATCCAACCACGAGGGGGCCATCATCGACAAGCTCCACGCGGCCAGGGGGAGCTTCGACGGGATCATCATTAATCCCGGGGCCTACACCCACTACAGCTACGCCATTTTGGACGCGCTGAAGGCTGTAGATATCCCGGCGGTGGAGGTGCATCTGAGCAACATCCACAAGCGGGAGGAGTTCCGGCACACCTCTGTGACGGCGGCGGGCTGCGACGGCCAGGTGTGCGGGCTGGGGCAGTTCGGCTATGTGGCGGCCATGGGATACCTCATCGAGAAGCTCAGCGGCGATGAACGTTGAATACGAAAACGGCACGGGCCTTTTGGCGGTGATCGGTGACCCCATCGCCCACAGTCTGTCGCCTCTGCTGCAAAATACCATGATCAAAGCCCTGGAGCGGGATGACCTGTATCTGGCGTTCCGGGTGGAAAAGGGAGGGCTGCCGGGATTTTTGGCGGCCTCTGAGACTTTGGGCATCGACGGGTTCAACCTGACTATGCCCCACAAGGAGGATATTCTCCCCTTTTTGGACGAGATATCCCCCGAGGCCCGGCGCTGCGGCAGCGTGAACACCGTGCGGCGCAGGGACGGGAAGCTGGAGGGGCACTCCACCGACGGTATGGGCTTCCGGCGGGCCTTGCAGGACATGGGACTGGATTTTCCGGGACGGAACGTGACGATCCTGGGCGCCGGGGGCGCGGCCCGGTCCATTGCCATGGCGGCGGTGGGTGGT
>CABSAB010000475.1 GCA_902475515.1 uncultured Eubacteriales bacterium
CGGAAGCACCATCGACTTCCCCGGAAAGGAAATCCAAAGGGGAAACCGGGAGGTTTCCTCTTTGGTCGTTTAGGGAGAGAGGATTCCAAAGGGGAGAGGGGAATCGAAACCCCTCTCCTCTTTGGTCGCTCTTTCGTCCCTTTCTGGCGGGTCATTTCGGAACCAATTGCGAGCCCAGCGCAGCGGGTCGCAATTGGAGAGGAGGAGCAACGCAGCGGGTGAGGGCCGACCGCAGGGAGGCCCAAACAGAGCGGAGTTTGCGACGACAAGGACCCACCGGAGGTATGCGGGAGGCAGCTGCAAGGTTCATAAAGTTTATCGGCAATAAGGTATACTTTACCGATTCACCTCCGGATTCTCCGTCCTCCCCAACAAGTAATCCACAGAGCATCCCATGTAGTCTGCAATTTTCTCCATTATTTCTGCCGATGGTGTCCAGTTCCGTTTTTCCATGTCATAAATCAGCCCTTTTCGAATCCCACATTGTTCTAACAAGGCACTCACCGAAATACCTTTTGCCTTGCAAATCGTTTTAATCCGGCCGGCCGACTTCGCATTATCCACAACAAAACACCATCCCTTTTGTGAAAACATACAAAAATACGAGAAATAGCGTATTTTTATTGATTTGCGTGATTTCACGTTTTATAATAAAGCCATCAAACGAAAGGAGTAATTACTTATGAATTCCATCCTACAAAACCTCTACTACGGCCACCTGGACCCCCACTCCGAAACACTGGGCCTCCCAAACTCCCGTAACGAGTTCAGCGACAAGCTGAGATCCCAGGCCCCGGACCTGTGGAGCGCCTTTGATGTCCTCATGGATGATATGACCGAAGTCTATCTCCAGGATACGGAACACATGTTCTGCCTCGGCTTCGGCCTGGCCGTCAAGCTGCTTTCCGGTGCCCTGTCCTATTGACAGCGGGGCGCAGCGGCCACCGGCCTACAGCTCCTCCGTGTCCACGATCAGTGTCACCGGCCCGTCATTGACCGATTCCACCTGCATATCCGCCCCAAACACCCCGTGCTCCGGCGGATAGCCCAGCGCCTCGCACTGGGAGAGAAACCGTTCATACAGTGCGTTCGCCTTTTCCGGCTCCGCCGCCCCCAAAAAGTCCGGGCGGCGGCCCTTTTTGCAGTTTCCGTACAACGTGAACTGGCTCACCACCAGCACCCCGCCGTCTACCTGCTCCAGTCCCAGGTTCATTTTCCCGTTTTCATCCGTGAATATCCGCAGGCTCAGGAGTTTTTTGCACAGCTTGTCGCACTCCGCCTCCGTATCCTCCGGCCCAACGCCCAGCAGGATCAAAAAGCCCCGTCCGATCTTCCCGGTCACGGTTCCATCCACCGTCACGGCGGCGGACCGCACCCGGGTCAGCACCGCCCGCATCAGTGATGCCCCCGGCGGACGCTCTTGACGCCCTGGATGCTGGCCAGCCGGTTTTTCACATTGTTGACCTCCGACACATCCCGCAGCTCCACCGTCACCGATACGTTGCAGCTGCCCTTGTGGTCGGACCGTCCGCCCAGCTCGGAGCATTTCAGCTTCAGCCCGGAAATGACCATGGCCACATCCAGCAGCAGATTGTCCCGGTCCACGCAGTCCAGCTCAAAGGACGTGGAGAAGCTCTCCATGGGGTTCTGCGCCCAGCTGACCTTCACCCACCGGCCGGAATTCTCCGGCGACGCGGCCCCCGCCGCGTTGGGGCAGTCCCGCCGGTGGACGGACACGCCGAAGCCCTTGGTGATAAAGCCCACGATATCGTCTCCCGGCACCGGGGCCGGCAAGCAGAGCTTTGAGGAGGAGC
>CABSAB010000476.1 GCA_902475515.1 uncultured Eubacteriales bacterium
TGACCCGGTCCACCACCTCGACCAGCGGGTGCTGGAGGTGGTGGACGAGGTGCTGGAGCTGCTCATCGACCTGGACGCCACCGACGACCAGCTGGACAGCCCCATGCTGTTCTGCTCCGGCCGTCAGGGCACGGCCTCCTATTCCCCCGACACGGCGGGCACGGACCTCCAGCCCTTGTTCGACACCATTTTGGACTATATCCCCGCCCCCGAGGCGAATGCGGACGAGCCCTTCCAGATGCTGGTCTCCTCCATTGACTATAACGAGTTTGTGGGCCGCATCGCTGTGGGCCGCATTGAGCGGGGCACCATCCATCAGAACGATGAGATCGTGGTGTGCAACTATCATGATCCCGAGGCGGTGTCCAAGAAGCTCAAGGCTGTGAGCCTGTATGAGTTCGACGGTCTTGCCCGGGTGCCCGTCACCGAGGCCACGGCGGGCAACATCGTGGCCATGAGCGGCATCGGCGACATCACCATCGGCGATACCATCTGCGCTCCCGGCACGGTGGAGCCTCTGGACTTCATCCAGATCTCCGCTCCCACCATGGAGATGACCTTCACCATCAACGATTCCCCCTTTGCCGGCCGCGAGGGCAAATACGTCACCTCCCGGCAGATCCGGGAGCGGCTCCAAAAGGAGCTTTTGAAGGATGTCTCCCTGCGGGTCACCGAGGACGAGGGCGCCACCGACGCCTTCCATGTGGCGGGCCGGGGCGAGATGCACCTGTCCATCCTGATCGAGACCATGCGCCGCGAGGGCTATGAGTTCCAGGTCTCTCCCCCCAAGGTGTTGTATCAGGAAATCAACGGGCAGAAGTGTGAGCCCATGGAGCAATTGGTGTGCGACGTGCCCGCCGACTGCGTGGGCAGTGTCATCGAAAAGATGGGCAACCGCAAGGGCGACCTTTTGGAGATGACCCCCGTGGGCACCACCCGCATGAAGCTGACGTTCCTGGTCCCCTCCCGGGGCCTGTTCGGCTACCGGAGCGAGTTCCTCACGGACACCAAGGGCGAGGGCATCATGGCCTCCGTGTTTGACTCCTATCAGCCCTATAAGGGCGATATCCAGCGGCGGCGGACAGGCTCTCTGGTGTCCTTTGAGACCGGCGAATCCATCACTTACGGTCTGTTCAACGCTCAGGAGCGCGGCACGCTGTTCATCGGCGCGGGCGTTCCCGTCTACGAGGGCATGGTCATCGGCTCCAACCCCCGGATGGAGGATATCACCGTCAACGTCTGCAAGGCCAAGCACCTGACCAACACCCGTGCTTCCGGCTCCGATGAAGCCCTGCGGCTGATCCCACCCAAGCAGATGAGCCTGGAGCAGTGCCTGGAGTATCTGGCCGACGACGAGCTTTTGGAGGTCACCCCCGAAACTCTGCGCATCCGCAAGCGCATCCTGAACCATGCCGACCGCATGAAGGCCCTCAAGGGCGGAAAGAAGTAAAAATATCCGGGCGGCGCACCTAAACTGCGCCGCCCGTTTTCTCTGATTTTAAGGAGGTCCTTATGCTTCCCCCTGAATTTTTAACCCGTATGCAGCACTTGCTCGGCAGCGAATACGAGCCGTTCCTTGCCGCCTACGACCGTCCCCTGCAAAAGGGCCTGCGGTTGGGGCGGAAGGCATCCCGCGCCGCTGCTCCGCTCCCCTTCCTGGGCGATCCCATCCCCTGGGCGCCCGGCGGTTACCGGTTCGACCCGGACCTGCGTCCCGGCAAGCACCCCTATCACGAAGCCGGGGTCTATTATCTCCAGGAGCCCTCCGCCATGGCTCCGGCGGCTCTGCTCCGGCCCCAGCCGGGGGA
>CABSAB010000477.1 GCA_902475515.1 uncultured Eubacteriales bacterium
GAAAGCCGTTTCTATGCGGCGCTGTGTGACCCGAATCAGAAGCCCTTTGCGGTGGAATTGGACCCGCCGGAGGGCACCGATGCGGAAAAATTTATTGCCGGGGCCAGAGAACTGCGGGACGGCGGCGCGGGGATCATCACCATTGCCGACTGCCCCATTGCCCGGGCACGGATGGATTCGAGCCTCCTTGCCTGCAAGCTCCGCCGGGAACTTGGGATGGAGGCCCTGCCCCACATGACCTGCAGGGACCGGAATCTCAACGCTACAAAGGCGCTGCTGCTGGGCCTTTCCGCAGAGGGGGTCCACCATGTGCTGGCCGTCACCGGGGACCCCATCCCCTCCGCCAGACGGGACGAGGTGAAAAGCGTCTACAATTTTAACTCCCGGATGCTGGCGAAGTATATCACATCCCTTAATGAGACAGTGCTTTCCACGCCGTTTCGCGTGTTTGGGGCGCTGAATCTCAACGCGGTGAACTTCCGTGTACAGCTGGAGTTGGCGAAAGAGAAGGAGGAAAACGGCATCTGTGGCTTTCTGACCCAGCCGGTGCTGACGGAGCGGGCGCTGGAAAATCTCGAGCTGGCAAAAAAGGCCCTGGAAGGCAAGATCCTGGGCGGGATCATCCCCGTGGTCAGCGAAAGAAACGCTCTGTTTATGAACAGCGAGGTGGCAGGGATCACCGTGGACCCGGAGATCGTCCGCCTGTACCGGGGATTAGACCGTGAACAGGGGGAGAAACTGGCCATCTGTATCTCCCGGGCAGTGGCAAGGGAAATGGCTCCCCATGTGGACGGCTACTATCTCATGACTCCCTTTGGCCGTACGGGGCTGATGGTACGCATCATGAACGCCATTTTGGAGAACCAGGCAGTGGAAACGGAAGCGTAAATTAAAATTGGCCGCCGCTTTGCACAGATGCGAAGCGGCGGTTTTTGTGGAATTTTAGCCAAAAGTTGCATTATTGACAGAAAAAGTTGGTTTTTGTATCTTTCTGCGGCAGGGCTCTCTGTAATATAATAATACCAATCAAAATAAGGAGGCTGTAAATATGCCCTATGTGATCAACCAGGAATATTGCTCTGCCTGCCATCAGTGCCGGATGGAATGTCCGGTCCATGCCATCACATTCCGCAATGCGAAATATTGGATCGATCCGGAAAAGTGTATCTCCTGCGGAAAATGCGTGAAGGTCTGCCACAACGGCTGTATCTCGAATCCCGAAAAGCCGGAGCCGAAGATGCCGCCCCATGAAAGGGTACATAAGTCCTGCGATGTGTGCGTCATCGGCGCGGGTGCCGCCGGCATGGTGGCCGCGGCCAAGTGCTGTGACGAAGGGAAAAAGGTCATTGTCCTGGAGAAGATGCACGAGGTGGGCGGCTCCGCCTGGTACGCCGCAGGGTTTCGGGTCCACTGGAGCAAATGGCATGAGGCCGCCGGACTCAAGGACAAGCGGGAAAAGGAATATGAACGCTTCCTGAAGCAGGTGGATGGGAATGTCAATCCCAAGCTCCTGCGGCGGATGTTTGAGGCCAATGCCGAGTTCATCGACTGGATGATCGACGAGCATGACCTGGGCAGTGCCTATCACATGGCTCAGACCCCCATGGGCCTCGGGTTGGAGGGCACCTTTGAGTGGGAGCGGGCAGGCACCCGCATCGACAAGATGATTGGCCCCGGCGAGGGCGGCTGGTACATGACCACCCACCTTCGGGACGACCTGCTGAAAAAAGGCGGCGAGATCCTCTATAAGACCCCGGCCGTAAAGCTGCTGACGGATGGGACCGGAGCGGTCACCGGCGTGCTGGCC
>CABSAB010000478.1 GCA_902475515.1 uncultured Eubacteriales bacterium
GGTTTCCGTCAACACCGGTGCCTATATGGCAGAGACGGTCCGGGGCGGCATTATGTCCATTGACCCCGGCCAGACGGAAGGGGCCAAGGCCATCGGCATGAACCACGTGCAGACCATGCTCTATGTGATCCTGCCCCAGGCCCTCCGCAATATTCTCCCGCAAATCGGGAACAATCTGATCATCAATATCAAGGATACCTCGGTAATGTTCATTATCAGCTTCACGGAGTTCTTTGCGGTCCACCGTGCGGCGGTGGGCGCTACCTACCTGTATTTCCCGTCTGCGGTGGTGGAGATGGCCGGATATTTGTGCATGACCTTGGTTGCATCGGTGATCCTCCGGTGGGTGGAAAAGCGTATGGACGGTGCGGACAGCTATGAGCTTGTGCAGACGGACCAGCTGACCATGACGGCGGGCACCTATAACCACCCCTCCAAGGGCACGCCCTTTGATGAGCGCAGCAAAGAATACGGTGGAGAAAAGGGGGAACGCTTCGATGGATGAACGTATTTTGGAGATCAGCCATTTATCCAAGGCCTTTGGCGGGAATGTGGTCCTGCGGGACATTGATTTCCAGGTGCGGCCCGGCGATGTGACCAGCATCATCGGTGCTTCCGGTTCCGGAAAGTCCACGCTGCTCCGGTGCATTAACCTGCTGGAGACGCCCACTAGCGGTGAGATCCTGTTCCATGGGGAAAAAATCAACGGAAAGGGCGTCAAGGCCACGGACTACCGGGCCAAGGTGGGGATGGTGTTCCAGTCCTTCAACCTGTTTTCCAACATGACTGTGCTGGATAACTGCATGGTGGGCCAGATCAAGGTCTTAAAAAAGAGCAAGGCCGAGGCCCGGGAAAATGCCATGAAGTACCTGGAGAAGGTGGGCATGGCCCCCTACATCAACGCCCGGCCCCGGCAGCTTTCCGGCGGGCAGAAGCAGCGGGTGGCCATCGCCCGGGCCCTTGCCATGGAGCCGGAGCTGCTACTGTTTGACGAGCCCACCTCCGCGCTGGACCCGGAGATGGTGGGCGAGGTGCTGGCGGTCATGCGGGAGCTTGCCAGGGAGGGTATGACCATGATCGTGGTGACCCACGAGATGGCCTTTGCCCGGGATGTGAGCAACCATGTGGTATTTATGGCCGAGGGTGTCATCTGCGAGGAGGGCGACCCCAAGCAGGTGTTCGAAGCGCCGAAAGAGGAACGGACCAAGGAATTCCTCAGCAGATTCCTAGATGGCTGACGCACACGCCGGAAAACAGGAGGCACGCTTCTGTTTTCCGGCGTTTTTTTATCGGATGGAAGGATGGGCGGAGCAAGGGAATTTTCCAAGGCGGTGCCATGAATTTTTATGGACATTACAGGGAAACTATGCTAAAATAACAGGAACTATGGAATTATGAAAAATTCTGCCCGAAGGAGTGTGCGGCCATGCGGATCGAGGTGCTGGGCGTCCCGGTGGATAATGTGAATATGGACGAGGCCCTTTCGGCGGCATTCCGGCTCATGGAACGGCCCGGAGCGGCCTACTGCGTGACCCCGAACGCCGAGATCGTCTATGAAACGCTGACGGACGCGGACCTCAAAGCCTGCGTGTGTCAGGCGGACCTAATCCTGCCCGATGGGGCCGGTGTGGTGCTGGGGGCAAAGCTTCTGGGCACACCGCTGAAGGAAAAGGTGGCGGGCATCGAGTTTGGCGCGGCCCTGGCGGCACGGATGGCAGAGACGGGTAAGACCCTGTATCTGCTGGGCGGCAAGCCGGGTGTGGCGGAGGCTGCGGCAAAGAATTTGCGGGCGCAGTAT
>CABSAB010000479.1 GCA_902475515.1 uncultured Eubacteriales bacterium
GTACAACAGCAAGTGACATTGCGGGAGATCGTGGACCTGCTGGAATCCTTCCGGGATCAGCCCAAGACTCTGGTCATGCCGGAGATCCCTGCAGGCAGCTTCGCAAAGAAGCTATACTCCACCTATCTTTCGTATCTGCCCAAGGACAAGGTGGCGTTCCCACTAAAGATGAACGTGGACGAACGGGGGAGCTTCACGGAACTGCTCCGCACGAAAAACAGCGGCCAGTTCAGCGTGAATATTTCGAAACCCGGCATCACCAAGGGCCAGCACTGGCACCACTCCAAGTGGGAGTTTTTTATGGTGGTGTCCGGCCACGGCCTGATCCAGGAGCGGAAGATCGGCACCGGCGAGGTGCTGAACTTCGAGGTCAGCGGAGAGAAGATCGAGGCAGTCCACATGCTGCCGGGATATACCCACAACATCATCAACCTCAGCGACACGGAGGATCTGGTGACGGTTATGTGGGCCAATGAACAGTTTGACAGCAACCACCCGGACACCTTTGGCGAGCCGGTATCCATGGAGGATGATCAATTATGAGAAAGCTTATTTGTTTTACCCTGACTGGGGTGCTTGCCCTGTCCCTGATGGCGGGCTGTGCCAAGACGGAGGAAGCCGCGTCCAGTGCCGCTGCCAGTGTTCCCACATTTGGAAGCACCGGCAACGTAGCGGAGGCCAATACACCGCCTGCAGAGACGGAAACTGCCCAGTCCAGCAATCTGGAGACTGACGATATGACTGGTGAGACCTATTCCATTGAGACCCCCTACGCCATTCTGGCCTATCCCGTCAGATGGCAGGACCAGGTGCAGACCACCGTGGAGGGCACCGATGTATATTGCCTGAAGTTCACCGCCGGGGAAACGCCGCTGTTTGACCTGAACTTCGGCGGCACGGAGGGTGCTCTTCTGGGAACCTTGAAGATCGAGAGCGGCAATGTAGTTCTGCGGGTCGTGTCCTATGACATTGACGAGAACGCCGAGAATTATATGGACCTGTGCATTATGCAGGAGGATATCAATGTGATCATCCAGCATCTGGCGGCGGAGTATGACTTCACCGTCGGGGAGGAGATTATTGAGGAGGATACCTCCACCTTCGAGATCGAGACCAGCCTCACCACATTGTACTATCCCCAGAAGTGGCAGGATTCCGTGGCGGTTGAGGTGACGGATAACAAGGCCTCGTTTGCCACCACGGACGGCATTCATCTCTTTGACCTGGAGTTCGGCCAGAGTGAGGGCGTTCTGCTGGGCACCTACGGCGAGACGGAGCTCCACATCGTATCCTATGACATCGAGCAGGGAGACCGCTCCGATGAGGACTATAACAAGCTCTGCGCCATGCAGGAGGATGTGAACGTGATCCTGCAGCACCTGCTGGAGGACGAAGCCTTTACCGTCCACACCAATTAAAAAGGAAAATGCCCATGGAGAAAACGGATTTGAATGTACAGTTTGCGAATAGCGGCAAGCTCAAGCTGCTGATCATTGTCGGTACCCGCCCGGAGATCATCCGGCTCAGCGCGGTGATCGGGAAGTGCCGCAAATATTTCGACACCATCCTGGCCCACACGGGACAGAACTATGATTACAACCTCAACGGCGTGTTTTTCCGGGATTTGAAGCTGGAGGACCCGGAGGTATACATGGACGCGGTTGGCGCGGACCTGGGGGAGACCATCGGCAATATCATCAGCCGGTCCTACAAGTTGATGGTACAACTGAAACCGGATGCTCTCCTGATCCTGGGGGACACCAACTCCTGCCTGTCTGCCATT
>CABSAB010000480.1 GCA_902475515.1 uncultured Eubacteriales bacterium
GCTTTCAATGAAACGGGGAGATTGTTTCCGCTGTGGATGATGTGCTGGGCGGCGACCGTCCCCGGCGGTTTGGAGACATCAACGGCGAGCTGGAGGAGCTGGGCCGGGTGCTCACCACCCCGGACTATTATGCGTACTTAAAGATCGCCGAGGGCTGCGACAATCACTGCGCCTTCTGCGTGATCCCCTCCCTTCGGGGCAAGTACCGTTCCCGGAAGTTTGAGGACCTGATCGAGGAAGCGAAAATTCTGGCGTCGGACGGCGTGAAAGAGCTGATCGTCATCGCCCAGGATACCTCCCGCTACGGCATCGACCTGTACGGCAAACGCCGCCTTGCGGAGCTGCTGCGGGAGCTGTGCAAGATCGACGGCTTCCACTGGATCCGGGTCCATTACCTCTACCCCGACGAGATGGACGAGGAACTCATCGACACCATTGCCCAGGAGGAGAAGATCTGCTCCTATCTGGATATCCCCATTCAGCACTGCAACGATGAGATTCTGAAGCATATGAACCGCCGGGGGAACAAGGAATATCTCGATCAGCTTCTGCCCCACCTGCGGGAAAAGATCCCCGGCCTGGTCCTCCGCACCAGCCTGATCGCGGGCCTCCCTGGCGAGGGCGAGGCGGAATTTGAGGAGCTGTGTGAATTCCTCAAAAAACACCGCATGGAGCGGGTGGGATGCTTCGCTTTCTCCCCAGAGGAGGGGACCCCGGCGGCGAAAATGGACTACCCGGACCGGGAGGTGGCCGAGAAGCGGGCGGAGATCATCGGCGAGCTTCAGTCCCGGATCATGGACGACTACAATCAGTCCATGCTCGGAAAGACCGTGGAGGTCCTGGTGGAGGGCTATGACCGGCTGGCGGAGTGCCAGTTTGGCCGGACCTACGCCGATTCCCCGGAGATCGACGGCATGGTGTTCTTCACATCGGAGGAACGCTTGAAGCCGGGGCAATTCGTGGATGTGGTGATCGAGGACGTCATGGATGGCGACCTCGTTGGATTTGCAGTGGAGGATGACGCATGACAACAGCCAGTAAGATCACGTTGGTCCGGGTGCTGATGATCCCGGTGTTCATGGGATTTCTTTTGACGGGGCATAATATCGTGGCCCTGGCGGTGTTTGTGGTGGCCTCCTGTACGGATTTTGTGGATGGCTACATCGCCCGGCACTATAACCAGGTCAGTAATTTCGGAAAATTCCTGGATCCCTTAGCGGATAAGCTTTTGGTGATCTCCTGTATGCTGATCTTTGTGGGTCAGGGCAGGATGTCCGCCGTGGCGGTGATGATCGTATTGACCCGGGAATTTGCCGTCTCGGGCCTTAGGATGGTGGCGGCGGAGCAGGGCAGCGTCATTGCCGCGGCCTGGCTGGGAAAGATCAAGACCGCCTCCACCATGGTGGGCCTTTGCGTGATGCTGGTGCTGACCCACTCCACGCTGCTCGACGACAGTATCACCGGGATTATCGTCGTGGCTACCGTGGTCTCCGGCGTGGAATATTTCGTGAAAAACTGGAGCGTCCTGGATATGAAGCGGTAAATCCCTTGACACATTTTTCGGAAGATGCTAATATAATGCTGTAGATAATCAAATACGCGTTGAACGGGAAGAGTAGCAGAACGAAGCGCCCCCAAGAGAGCTGCGGTCACCGGCTGAAAGCCGCAGCGGAGCGTGTTTTGCGAAGTGCGCCCGGGAGCGAGGGGAGACCCCGTGAGGCCGCGTCAGTGCCAGAGTAAAAAATCAGAGTGGAACCGCGGATAAC
>CABSAB010000481.1 GCA_902475515.1 uncultured Eubacteriales bacterium
TTTTATTGCGGTTAAGGTTCGATGGTGAAGGTGTCGGAGACCAGCTCCGTGGTAAGGTCGTCATCCATGACGCTGATATCCAGCTGGATCTGCTCCACGGTGGTGATGTCGTTTATCTCGAAATCATCGGGGCTCCAGCTGATGGAGGCGTAGGAGACCTTGCCGGGCGCCACATAGCTGGCCCAGAAGGGGTTGCACATGGCGTCGTTGACAGAGGCATCGTCAATGGAGAAGACCAGAGTCTTGTCCGTCTTATTGATGAGATACGCATTCATGGTATAGCCCCAGAGGCCATCCGGATCAAAGCCGGTGATGAGCATGGTGCAGCTGTCGTTATCAAACAGCGTAATGTCGCTGTCTGCCGGCGTCCGTTCGATGATGGTGGCGGCATCCTCGCCCAGGGGGTAGACGGTAAAGGTCTCATTGAGAAGGTCGGCGGCGTTCCAATCGTCGTCATCATAGATAGACAGGTTGAACTCCACCACAGTGACCTCGGTAATACCGATCTGCTCAAATTCGTCCGGGTCCCAGCTGATCTCCTGGTTGGCCTTCTTGCCGGCTGTGACCACGGTGGCCCAGAAGGGATCACACATGACGCCGTTGATGGAGACGTCGTCCATGGAGAACATCAGGTTTTGTTCAGTTTTATTCTCCAGATACATGTTCCAGGTATAGCCCCAGTCGTTATCCGGGGCAACGCTGACCAGCTTGACAGTGCAGTTCTCATCGTCTACCAGGACTACATCCTGCTCCAGCAGCTCAGAGGCGGCGGAGGACTCGTCGTCCTGAGCGGAGACGGCGATCTCCGGGGTGGGGGTCGGCGTGGGGGTGGGCTCCTCCGAGGGTTCGGGGGAGGGGGGCTCCTGCAGGGAAGACGCCTCAGCGCTGGCGGCGGAAGCCGCAGACTCCGCAGACTCCGCGGAGGTCACGCCGCAGGCGGAAATGCCAAGAAGCATAGAAAAGACAAGGAAAATCGAAAGTAATTTTTTCATAAATTGGTTCCTCCTGATGTACTTGCTGGGAAAAGTATAATCAAAAAATCCCGAGATGTCAAATGGCGGAAAGGAAGGCTTCCACGGTCTCCGGCTGGGTGGCCCAGGAGGTGACCAGCCGGATGATCTGATGTGCCGGGTCCTGAGGACCCCAGACCTCGAAGGCAAAGGATTTGGAAAGCGCCGCCACCTTTTCGTTAGGGAAAATGGGGAACAGCTGGTTGGTGGGGCTGTTCACCATCAGAGGAACACCCTTTTGGATCAGGCCGTCCTGAAGGAGCTTTGCTTGTTTGTTGGCGTGGCGGGCCAGGTCGAACCAGAGCCCATCCCGGAACAGTTCGGCAAACTGAACGCCCAGGAGCCGCCCCTTGGCCAGCATGCCGCCCCGCTGTTTGAGGGTGGTGCGGAAATGCTTCTTGAGGGCGTCATTGACCAGGATCACGGCCTCGCCGAACATGGCGCCGTTTTTGGTGCCGCCGATGTAAAAAGCATCGGTGAGCCGGGCCAGGTCGGAGGCCTTCAGATCGCTGGCATCGCTCATCAGGGCCGTGCCCAGGCGGGCGCCGTCCAGATAAAGATACAGGCCGTGGGCCGTGCAGCAATCGTGGAGGGCGGTGAGCTCGGATTTTGTGTAGAGAGTGCCGATCTCGGTGGCGTTGGAGATGTAGACCATGCCGGGCTGGGGACAATATTCTTCGGCGTGTTCCCGCAGAGCCTGCTCCACGATCTCCGGGGTGACCTTGCCATCGGCGGCGGGGTAG
>CABSAB010000482.1 GCA_902475515.1 uncultured Eubacteriales bacterium
TCTGCTTCTCCAGGTTGCAGCGGTGGGACTGTGCGCCTGGCTGGGAGGCCGGGAGGGTTCCGGGATTCAGCGGTTTGTGCAGGTCCTCACCATTCTGGCATCGTCAGGGGTTGTGATCTTGATGGCCTGTATGAACATCATCACCACCAGCGGCCAGTCGGACTGGAAGACCGCAGAGAAGTCTGATTATGCCGTGGTGCTGGGGGCGGCGGTGAATGAAAGCGGTGTGCCCTCCCGGATCATGCGCTCCAGACTGTATGCGGCGCTGGAGTTCATGGAGAAAAATCCCGAAGCGGTGGTGATCCTCTCCGGCGGCCAGGGGCCCGATGAGCCCATGAGCGAGGCCCAGTGCATGTATGACGCCATGCTGGAGCTGGGGGCGGAACAGGACCGGCTTCTGATGGAGGACGAGAGCCACACTACCCGGGAAAATCTTATCAACAGTATGGCGGTCATTGAGGAACGGGGCGGTACCCGGCAGCCCATCACCATCATCAGCAGCGAATTCCATCAGCGCCGGGCCAGGTATATCGCAGATTCGCTGGAAATCGACAGCTGCCCGGTGTCGGGACATACGGACCAGTGGTTTTTCCGGGTGAATTACACCCTGCGGGAGGTGTTTGCCTTTGTGAAGGCGGCCGTCCAGAGCGGGGCGGATTGACTTTGCCTGAAATGGGCAGTATAATTGGCAGGAAAAGAATTCTTGCCTATTTGCGAAAGGATGAATAGACGATGAGCGAAAATTGTAACGGAAATTGCTCCAGCTGCGGCGAGACCTGTGACAGCCGCAAGGCAGAGAGCCTGCTGGCGGAGAAGAATCCTCTTTCGGATGTGAAAAAGGTCATCGCCGTTGTCAGCGGCAAGGGCGGCGTGGGGAAATCCACCGTCACCTCTATGCTGGCCGTGGAGATGAACCGGAGAGGCTACAAGACCGCCGTGCTGGACGCGGACATCACAGGACCCTCCATTCCCAAGGCGCTGAATATCCAGGGGCGGCCCGGAAGCTGCGAGGAGGGGATGATGCCCATTCCCTCGGAGACGGGCATCGACGTGATGAGCGTGAACCTGCTGCTGGAAAAGGAGACGGACCCGGTGCTTTGGCGGGGGCCGATCCTGGGCGGCGTGGTGAAGCAGTTCTGGACGGACGTGGTCTGGAAGGACGTGGACTATCTGTTTGTGGATATGCCCCCTGGCACCGTCGATGTGCCCCTGACAGTGTTCCAGAGCCTGCCCGTGGATGGGGCGGTGATCGTCACATCTCCCCAGGAGCTGGTGTCCATGATCGTTCAAAAGGCCGTGAACATGGCCGGGATGATGAACGTACCCGTGGTGGGTTTGGTGGAGAACTATAGCTATCTCAAGTGCCCCGACTGCGGCAAGGAGATTGAAGTGTTCGGCAAGAGCCGCATTGACGCGGTGGGGAAAGAGCTGGGACTTCCGGTGCTCTGCAAGCTGCCCATTGACCCCCATTTGGCGGAGGCCATGGACGAGGGCCTTTTGGAGCACGCCAAGGTGGACGCCATCGCCCCTGCGGCGGATGCCATTGAAAAGCTGTAAGGAAAAAGAGCCGCCGTTCTGCAAGGGTTGCAGAACGGCGGTTTTATCATATTGCTCAGCCCACGATGCTGCCGCTGGCGGTCATGCGGGCCACCAAAGCACCCGAGCTGTCCGTGATGGAGACCTCATAGTATACGGACGTGCGTCCCTGACGCACCAGCTCGGCCCGGGCGGCGCCAATTTCT
>CABSAB010000483.1 GCA_902475515.1 uncultured Eubacteriales bacterium
GGTAGCTGCTGGACACCAGAAAGGTGTCGATGTTCTTCCGCCCGGGGGGCAGCTCATCGATCAGGGACACATCCAGATCCCCATAGACGATCAGTGCCAGGGTCCGGGGGATGGGGGTGGCGGAGAGCACCAGGATATGAGGAGCGTCGCCCTTTTCCGCCAGAGCGGCCCGCTGCCGAACACCGAAGCGGACGGCCCATGAACCGACAACGAGGCCCAGCTTATGAAACACCACATCCTCGGTAAACAGCGCATGGGTGCCCACAATGATCTGGGGGCCGCCCTGAGCAAGCTGCGCCAAGATATCCCGGCGCTGGGCCGTGGGGGTGGAGCTGGTGAGCAGCCGGCAGGGGATGCCCAGGGGGACAAGCTGCCGGGAAAGCGTATGATAATGCTGGGTGGCCAGCAGCTCCGTGGGGGCCATCAGGGCCGCCTGATAGCCGTTTTCCACCGCCTGGACCATGGCCCCCAGGGCCACCATGGTCTTGCCGGAGCCCACGTCGCCCTGTAAAAGCCGGTTCATGGGCCGTCCGGAGGTCAGGTCCGAAGTGATCTCCGAAAGGGCCCGCTGCTGGGCGCCGGTCAAGGTAAAAGGCAGCACATCAAAAAACGCCTGGGGAATGGTCTTGGGACAGGGATAGCTGCTCCTTGTGCTCCGGTGCTGGCGCATCAGCTCCAATCCCACGGAAAACAAGAAGAATTCCTCAAACACCAGCCGCCGCCGGGCGGCCTTGAGCTGCTCCGGCCGGGTGGGCCGGTGGACCTCCTCATAGGCCGGGCGAAGCGGCATGAGGCCCGCAAGCAGCGCCGGGGGCAAATACTCCGGCAGGTCCTCCTGGGCCATGGCCCGGGAGATCAGCTGTTGGAGGGCTTTGGAGGAGAGCCCCTTGGTCAGGGGATAGACGGGGATGATGCACCGGGTCACGGCAGGAGGTGCGTCCGCAGGCTCCGCCACGGGATTCAGCATCTGATAGCCCCGCTCGTCCCCGGTGAGCGTGCCGTAGAAGCAGTAGACAGTCCCCAGCTTGAGGTTGTCCCGCAGCCAGGGCTGGTTGAACCAGGTGATGCGGAGCTTGCCGCTTTGGTCCGCCACCGTGCAGCGGGTGGAGTTCAGCCCCTTGCGGATATAGCTCGTGCGGGGCGGCGTGACCACCATGGCCGAAAAACAGGCCGGGGCATTCGGCTCCAGAGTGCTGATGGACAGCAGCTTTGTGCGGTCCTCATACTGCCGGGGGAAATAGGTGATCAGGTCCTCCAGGGTATGGATGCCGAGCTTAGAAAGCAGCTCCGCTTTGGCGGGGCCGACGCCTTTGAGGGTGGTCACGGAGTCGGTCAAGGCCATGGGGTTCACCTCCTGAAAGAGCGGCGGTTTTTGCCGCCGCTCTGCATGATTTTCGGGATTAGATGCGTGCCACGCCGGACTTTTTGGCGGCTTCTGCCACAGCAGCCGCCACCGTGGGGCCTACCCGGGGGTCAAAGGCCGGGACGATGATATAGTCCTTGGAAAGCTCCTCCGGCGAGACCAGTCCCGCCAGGGCGTAGGCCGCCGCCAGCTTCATCTCATCATTGATATCGCTGGCCCGCACGTCGAACGCGCCCCGGAAGATGCCCGGGAAGGCCAAAACGTTGTTGATCTGATTGGGGAAGTCGCTGCGTCCGGTGCCGACTACCGCCGCTCCGGCTGCAATGGCCTCGTCCGGCATGATCTCCGGCGT
>CABSAB010000484.1 GCA_902475515.1 uncultured Eubacteriales bacterium
CTTGTTGACCGTTCCCAGCAGTTTCCCGCTGTCAAACGCTCCCTGGAGCATTCCGGGGCTTCCGGACTTGCCCTTGTCCGTATTGACGATGGTCGCCTTACAGATAAACCCGTCCCCCACCGGGAACAGTTCCTGGGTCACTCCGTCGGTGATTCCGTGGCCCAGGGCGCCAAAGACCGCTGTGGCCGGATCATAGTAGGTAATGGTTCCGATGCCCGCCATCTCCGTGCGCACGTTGGCACCGATCATCTTCATGCCGTCCATATCTCCCAGGGGCACCAGAAAGCTCTGCTCCCGGCTGTCCCGTATGGCCGTCAGCGTGACCTGGCTTTTATCCTGGAGCAGCTGCCGCAGCTCTGAGGCCTGGGCTACCGCTTCGCCGTCCACCTTGCAGATCAGGTCGCCCCGGTGCAGTCCGCTGCTTTTGGCGGGGCTGTCCTCCGAAAATCCTACAATTAAAAGTCCGCTGCATTTCACGTCGATCCCCACAGCCCGGCCCACGGCCACCACCTGGCTGGGTACATGCTCCGGCACCGCCGCAAAGGCATTGATTTGAAAAATCATTGCAAATGCAAGAGCTGCCGCCGCCATCTTCCGTTTTAATTTCATCTCGCATCCTCTCCCTTTTCATTTTCACACGAGTTTAATATGCCATCTTTCGAGAAAAGTAGACAGCATATTTTCTTGAAATGAACGGAAGAACGTCAAAAAGCCACCGGGATTGTCAGATTCCCGGTGGCTTTGAAAATTTTTATGAAATTTTATGCGTCTCCCGGGCTGGCAGTCGGCCCCCAGGTTATGGTCCCGCCCCAAACCCAGTAAAACACCTGGCTGTCGATCCCATTTTCATGCCTGCACTCCAGCATTACATCCCCCCATTGGGCCATATCCGTGCCCTCTGTCACGGAAAATGTCCAGCTCCAGGGGTCCGTGCAGAACTTTTCCCGCCCATCCGTGGCAGGGGATTCAAACCAGACGGTGAACTCCTCCAGCGCTTCCGCGGGCACGCCCTCCGCTTTGGAGGAATACGCCTTATCCCGTGCGTAAACCCCCGTGTCCATGGCCGCTTCCGCATCCGTCGGCACATCGGCTGTCGCATCGCCGGTCGGTTCATCCGGCGCCTCCGATGGTTTCGCCATCGGCTCCTCCTGCTGCCCATCCGTCACCATGTTCTGCTCCTGCTCCCCGGAATGCGCTTCCACCCACTCCGGGAGATCCTTGTGGAGACCTATCTCCAGAAAGCGTTTCAGAATAGAATCGCCTGTTTTTTTGTACGCCTCATAAGCACTTTCCGTTTCTATTGTGAATTGCACATCCGATGGCCTGCGCACCGTATAAACACACTCCTCGGTGCGCCCTATCATTTCCATTTCCACCCCTGGCAATGTGGTGGTCCACTGGGTGGGATCCAGGGAATACAGCGAGGTAAATTCGTCATAGGTCTCCACAAGGATCTCCCACACAAAGCCGCCTCCGGTGCCCAGCTCCTCAATATACAGCGCTTCATAGGAGGTAGGCTCATGCAGCCTAAAGGGCGTGCCGGAGGTTTTGTTGCACACCACATCCTCCGCCATATCCTCCGGGACCTCCAGCTTCAGCCCGTATTCCGTATCCTCCAGGATCACATAGCCGTTTCGTTCCGCCAGGATATTGTTTTCCTCCCGTCCGGAGGACTGGACGCAAAGCGGCACAAGCGGGCGATCCCCGTGTGGC
>CABSAB010000485.1 GCA_902475515.1 uncultured Eubacteriales bacterium
CCGCCGATGACGGCGACCTTTTTCTTTGCACCGAAGTTCGGAGCCTCCGACGGCTGGGAGAGCTTTGCCAGCCGGTGGCTGATGCCCAGCCGGGGATTGACAGAACATGCTGCCGTCCAGTTTTCGTTTCGGTTCTGCGCCACATGGCAGCGGTTGCACCGGAGGCAGGGAACCACGTCCTCGCCCCGATTTTCGTAGGCCTTTTTGCCGTATTCGGGGTCGCAGATAAAGGCCCGGGCCATGCCGATCATGTCGCATTTTCCATTGGCGACGTAGGATTCATTTTCCGCCAGGTCCTGGAACCCGCCTACGGGTGCAATCAATATCTTCGTTCCGCTTTTTTTGATTTGTTCTGCAATCTCCAGCGTCAGGTGCTTTCCGGGCACCGAGTTATAGCCCGTTGGATGGGCGTCGTCGCCGTTGTCGGCCCGGACCTGCATAATGTCCACGGCTCCCTCAGCCAGCTTGCAGAACTCAATGGTATCCTCGATACCGTAGCTGTTCTTTTCCACGGCGGTCAGCTGGATTTCCACCAGAAAATCCTTGCCGCAAAGCTCCTTGCAGCGCTTTGCCAGGTCAATGATGAACCGGCCCCGGTTCTCCACAGAATCACAGCCGTATTTGTCATGCCGATGGTTGCACAGGGGACTCCACAACTGTGCGCCGGTGGAACCTCGGTAGGAAACATGGAAGGATACCGCGTCAAACCCGCACTGCTTGTAGATCAGCGCCCGCTGAGCCACATCCTCGATTGTCTGGTCGATCATCTCCGTGGGGGCCTCTTTCAGTGCGCCCATGCCGCTGAAGGGCGGTGCGCCGGCGGTGGAGGGGTTCTTTTCCCGCTCCATGGGATTCATGGCGGGGCGTTCCTCCACGCAGTAGCCCTCCGGCAGCATGGGCACCAGAGAGATAGAAATCTTAGATCCGCAGAAGTGGACGGCGTCCGTCAGCTGGGAGAAATAGTTCTGATTCTCGTAGGGACGGATGTCGAGATATGGCACATCCGAGCGGAAGGGCATATCCTTGGAGGAGAGATACTCCGGGAAGGTCAGCAGCGCCGCGCCGTTTTTCGCCAGGTCCACAAAATGTGCTGTCACAGAATCCGGGGGATATTCCTCCGGCCCCATCAGGTAGTGGGGCATGGAATTGGTGGAGATCATGCGGTTTTTCAGGATTACATTGCCAATTCGAATGGGCGAGAGAAGATGACTGTATCGGTTACGCATCGGTTTGCCTCCTTGCTTGAAAATGCTGCCGGGGTCTTATAAAGCAGCGTTTTTATCATAAGGGGCAAAGAGAAAGCCGTCCAATATCGAACTGTCAGGTATCATGCAGGCAGCGGCATAGCAAACAAAAAAACGTTCAGACCTATGCATGAAATACATAGGTCTGAACGCAAAAGATATTATTTTGAAAATCGGAATATCAGTATCCCATCTCCGTGTGGATCAGCTTGAAGTACGCGACCAACTGACCGTAAAACTCCCGGGCCGCCTGGGAGATATAGTGCCGCTTGCTGGACGCGATGCCTAGGGTTCGGCGCAGGGAAGGCTCCTCAATGGGAAGCACCCGAATGCGGGAGAAGGACTGCATGGGAAGGTTCTTCCGAAGGTCGTACACCCCCAAGGTGGAGATCATGGCTACCCCGGCGCCCCGTTCCACCATGAGTCCCAGCACCTCGTACTCATTGCCGATAAAGGCGAAGGCC
>CABSAB010000486.1 GCA_902475515.1 uncultured Eubacteriales bacterium
TCACCTCCGGCGAGAACCCCGCCGGCCTCCACGCAGCATACGCCGCCGTAGCCCCTGTGGACCATCTCCTCCAGGGTGAGGTCGCCGGGCTTCTGCCGCACCAGCTCCAGCACCGTGGGAATGGCCCCCTTCTGGTGGAGGCTCCCGGTAGAGTCCGCCTTGGGGTCGCAGCCGATCTGCATGACCCGGAGGCCCTTCTCCGCTAGGGCCGCTGAGAGATTCGACACCGTGGTGGATTTCCCGATGCCGCCTTTTCCGTAAATGGCAAGCTTGATCATATGGTTTCCTCCTGGGATGTAAAGTCCGTGTGGTCGCCCCGGGCGGTGACCACCTGATAGCCGATGTCCTCCATCTGCCGTTTTAAGAGGGCAAGGCCCTCTGCCGCGTCCGTATCCACGCCGGATTTATTGTTGTAGAGCATGTACTGCTTCCGCACCGACGCCGGGGAGAGGTTGGGCATCACCACATTGCACCCGTGGAGCACCCCCAGCTTCCGGCCCTCCGCCGAAACGGAGCCAAGAGCCGTGGTGGAGGGGAGCAGTACCGTGGGAAGCATGATGCGGATGAGACTGATGAGAAACAGCGTCAGCGCCTGGCTCCCTGCGGGTTCGTTCCGAAAAGGTGTGTCCCCGTGGGGGATAAAGGGCCCAACGCCCACCATTTCCGGCTGAAAGGACTCCATGAATTCCATGTCCCGGGCCAGATGCTCCGGGGTCTGGTAGGGGGAGCCCACCATCATGCCGCAGCCCACCTGATAGCCGATGTCCCGGAGGTCCCGGAGACACTGCATCCGGTGAGCAAAGGACATCTCCGGCGGGTGCAGCAGGCCGTAGTGGTCCGGGTCCGCCGTCTCGTGCCGCAGCAAAAACCGGTTTGACCCGGCGTCAAACAGGGCTTGATAGGATTCCCGGCTCCGTTCCCCCACGGAGAGGGTGATGGCACAGTCCGGGTGGTTTTTCCGAATGTGCCGGACCAGTGCACAGAGCCGTTCGTCCGTAAAATATCCGTCCTCGCCGCTTTGGAGCACGAAGGTCCGGTAGCCGAGCTCATAGCCCTCCCGGCAGCACAGGAGGATGTCCTCCTCCGTCAGCCGGTAGCGTTCCACGTTCCCGTTTCCCCGCCGGATGCCGCAGTACAGGCAGTCGTTTTTGCATATATTGGAAAATTCGATGATGCCCCGGAAATAGATCTTGTTTCCGAAGTGCTTCCGGCTGATGGACCGGGCCAGGGCCGCGGCAGTCTTCCGGTCTTCGGGGGTGTGGTTTGCAATGAGCTCCACCCATTCCGGGTGGGAAAGCCGCTTTTCCAGGTGCAGTTTTTCAATGTATGTGTTATGGTTCATAGCAGCCCGCCTCCGTGGCATAGGTGGTTTTGACGCTGACCCCCGGGATTTTGCCCAACTGGTCTGTCAGGGCGGCAGCGTCCTTCCTGGGGCAGTCCAGGGTCAGGTGGATGATGGAAAGTCCCGCCTCCCGGTAGGGGAGTCCCATGCGGCCAATGAGCAGTCCGCTGTATTGATGTAACAGCCGGTTGACCGGTCCCGCGTCCGCCGTCAAGGGCAGGATCACCGTGACCCCGGCAATGACCCGCTGCTCCGGGTCCGCTCCCGCACCGGAGGCGCCGCCAATGGAAATGGGGATCACGTCGGCGTAGGCCTTCTCCGGCCCCTCCACGGTGCCGAACCTGTGTCTTTAAC
>CABSAB010000487.1 GCA_902475515.1 uncultured Eubacteriales bacterium
AGATCGGTTCCTTTGTGCCTGCCGGGGCGGCCCGCATCGGCATCTGCGACCGGGTGTTCACCCGCATCGGTGCGTCGGATGACCTGGCGTCGGGCCAGTCCACCTTTATGGTGGAGATGACCGAGGTGGCGGAGATACTGCGCCACGCCACATCCCGGAGCCTGCTGATTTTGGACGAGATCGGCCGGGGCACCTCCACCTTTGACGGCATGGCCATTGCCCGGGCGGTGCTGGAGCACTGCGCCAGCGAAAAACGCCTGGGGGCCAAGGTGCTCTTTGCCACCCACTACCATGAGCTCACGGCCATGGAGGAGGAGCTTCCCGGGGTGAAGAACTACAACATCGCCGTGAAAAAGCGCGGGGAGGATGTGGTCTTTCTCCGGAAGATCGTCCCCGGCGCGGCGGACGAGAGCTTCGGCGTGGAGGTGGCCAAGCTGGCGGGGCTGCGGGAGCTGGAGAGCGGCGGAGGAGAGCTTCCCGCCCCCAGAAGAACGGAGGAAACAGACCAGGTGAGCTTTCTGGATGTGGGCGGCGGTCAGATCGCAAAGCGCCTCCGGGAGATCACCATTGAGACCCTGACGCCCATTGAGGCGCTGAACGTGCTGTTCGAACTGAAAAAAATGGCGGAGGATGTGTGAGATGCGTACGCCTTTTGTGGAGATGCGCCGGAGCGAGAAGATCGGCGGCGTGATCTGGCTGCTTGTATATATTTTTCTCATGTCGATCCTGGTGTTCGTCGTCCTGGACCTGCTGGGCCATGGCGAGGATCTGGTGCTGGCGAACCAGGTGTACTTTTTCGCGAATTTCCTCATCACCTGTGTGCTGTTCCGGCATTTTCTGACGGATTCCCTGGCAGTGGTCTGGCGGCGGCCGGGGCGGTTTTTCAAGGGGATTCTGCTGGGCTTTTTTCTGTATTTGATCGTGCAGATCGTCTTGACCGAGCTGTATGAAGTGATCGCTCCGGAGCTTTGGACGGCGAACGAGGAGAATGTTGAGGACGTTGCCGGAATGAGCTATTGGGCCATGTGGGCCGGGGCGGTGCTGCTGGGCCCGCTGGTGGAGGAGACGCTCATGCGGGGGTTGATCTTCGGAAATCTTCGCAAAAAGAGCCGTATTGCGGCCTATGCTGTGTCGACCCTGGTCTTTGGGCTGCTCCATGTGCTGGGGTATGTCGCGGACCCGAGAATGGACCTGTGGACTTTTGTGCTTAACGTGGGCCTGTATCTGGGGCACGGCATCGTTCTGGCGGTGACCTATGAATATACGGGCACCATCTGGGGTCCCACGGCCCTGCATATGATCCTCAATGCGATCTCCATGGGCGCGCTGCGGATGCTGGAATCTATGACGTAATGAAATCGGGTGATGTATATGGGAAAAATTCATAAGCTGTCTCCGGCTCTGGCGGATATGATCGCCGCCGGCGAGGTGGTGGAACGTCCGGCTTCGGTCATCAAGGAGCTGGTGGAAAACGCCATCGACGCGGGGGCCAGGAAGATCACCGTAGAGATACAAAACGGCGGCATCACCTATATGCGGGTGACGGACGACGGCTGCGGCATGAGCGCCGAGGATGCGGCCACGGCCTTTTTACGCCACGCCACCTCCAAGATCGCCTCGGCAGATGACCTGAATGCCATCGTGACCATGGGCTTCCGGGGGGAGGCCCTGGCGGCCATCAGCGCCGTGAGCAA
>CABSAB010000488.1 GCA_902475515.1 uncultured Eubacteriales bacterium
GAAAGATATCTGGTCGGACGGTCATTCAATTCAGTTCCTGGCGAAAGCAGTAGCCGGGATGACGATAATGAATTGATTTCCGCCGCCAAACATCTTTCCGGATGGACGGGTCTCTAAAATAAAAAGAGCTTATTGATGACTATCGATTTTGCTGTACCTAGGTACAACAATTTCCTCACAGGGAATCCCTGTGAGGAACGTCCTCAATAAGCGAAATAAAGGCTGGGCCTCATACGGACCCGCCTGTGATACATTTATCGTCGGGATAATTGTAACGCTTTTGTAATTACAAGGGAATATGCAACTGTTCTGATTTTTTATCAACAGATCCGCTATTAGCAGTAAAAATAGTGGGCACAGCACTTGCTGTACCCACTATTTTTAAGGTCAAAGATTATTGGCTGCCGTATATCCCGTAAACATGGCGTGGCGGATGGTGCCTACGGTAGTGCAGCCATCGGCGGTGATGCCGGCAGCTCCGCCGGGGCCACCCCGGAGGGTCTCAAAGGACAGGAGGTTTGCGTCGCCGGCTACATAGAATTCCGGTGTTTTGCCGGAGAAGGCAAAGCTCTCGTCCACCAGGCCCACACGGCCGGCAGAGACGACGATGCTGTCAAATTCCAGACTGCCGGGCACCACCTTGGGCGGCTCCTTGGGGCCGTCGTTTTGCATCATGGGGCCGGGCATGGGCGGCATATCGTCGGGATTTCCCATGGGCATCATGGGCTCCGGGGCACCGAAGGTCTGCTCGTAGCGAAGGGTGCCGTTTCCGATGGATTTGGTCTGGCAGTTTTCCAGAATGGTGAGGTTCTCTTTTCCGTAAAGCATATCTTTGAAAGCGCCGCGATTGTGGGCATTATAGTCATGCCCAGCCTGACGGTTTCGAGTCAAAAGTGTTACGGTATGTCCGGTTTCTACCAGGTACAGGGCTGTATCTACCGCAGTCATGGCACCGCCAACCACAGCGACATGGTGTCCAAGCTCTGCCTCATGGCCAAATACATCCAGCGGCGTCCAGACCTTCACGCCCTCCGCCACGGGGATGGGCGAAGCCTTGGGCTTTGCGCCGCAGGCGGCGATCACCGCATCAAAACCGGCAGCCATGTCCGGGGTGGCTTGGGTGTTCAGACGGACCTCGACGCCGGCCTTTTGGGTCTCCCGGATCAGGTATTCCTTAAAATCGTGGAGGGACCACTTGCAGGAGAGGTAGTCCGCGTGCTTCAGCTGGCCGCCCAGGGAACCGGACTGCTCGAACAGCGTCACCTGATGACCGCGTTCCGCGGCGGTGATGGCCGCTTCCATGCCCGCGGGGCCGCCGCCGATGACGGCGACCTTTTTCTTTGTCTTGGGGGCGTCAAACATATGGGGCCAGACCTCCTGAAGCCCGATCTTGGGATTCACGGCGCAATAGGCCTGATGGCAGTTGTCGCAGTGGATACAGGGGCGCACGTCCTCCCCACGGCCCTCCAGCAGTTTGACGCCGTATTCCTCGTCGCAGATGAAGGCACGGGCCATGGCCACCAGATCGGTCTTGCCCTCGGCAATGAATTTGTCGATGAGGTCCAGGTCCTGGAAGCCGCCCACAGGGGCGCACAGGCCCTGGATGCCGGCCCGTTTGAAGGCCTCGGCAAACTGCAGATTGGTGGGATTCTCCTTGGGGGAGGTATAGTGGCTGGCGTGGGTCATATCACCG
>CABSAB010000489.1 GCA_902475515.1 uncultured Eubacteriales bacterium
GACGGCATGGGCACCACCCTGGTGGCGGTGTTCCTGCAGGATTCCAGTGCCTATGTGGTGAACGTGGGCGACAGCCGCTGCTACTATGTCTCCGGCGAGGAGATCTCCCAGGTCACGGAGGATCACTCCGTGGTGGGGCTTATGGTCTCCCGGGGCCAGCTCACCGAGGAAGAGGCCCGGAACCATCCCAACCGCAACCTGATCACCCGGGCCGTGGGCACGGAGAAGAGTGTAGACTGCGACTGCTTCTACCTGAGCCTCAAAAAGGGAGACTATCTGCTGCTTTGCTCCGACGGCCTTTCCAATATGGTCACCCGGCCGGAGCTCCTGTATGAGGTCACCCATGGCGGCGGCGATCAGGACTGCTGTATGCGGATGATTGAGATCGCAAAAAAGCGCGGCGCACCGGACAATGTCACGGCGGTGCTGCTGAAATACTGACCTTGCGCAGGACCGGCGCAGCATTAGAACGAATAACATGATTGCTAGGGAGCGACGTGAATGGATAAATATATTGGACGGCTTCTGGATGGCCGTTATGAGATTTTAGAGGAGATCGGACGGGGCGGCATGGCCGTAGTGTACCGTGCCCGCTGCCACCGGCTCAACCGCTATGTGGCGGTAAAAATTCTAAAGGAGGAGCTCAGCCGGGACGAGGACTTCCGGCGGCGGTTCCATGCGGAGAGCCAGGCGGTCGCTATGGTCTCCCATCCGAATATCGTGGCGGTTTACGACGTGAACCATGCAAACGATGCGGATTATATCGTCATGGAGCTGATTGACGGCCTGACCCTCAAGCAGTATATGCAGCAGCGGGGCAGCCTCAGCTGGCGGGAGACCCTTCACTTTGCCACCCAGATCGCCAAGGCCCTGGAGCATGCCCACAGCCGCGGCATCGTACATCGGGATATCAAGCCCCATAACATCATGATCCTCAAGGATGGCAGCGTCAAGGTGGCCGATTTCGGCATTGCCCGGCTCAATTCCTCTCATAACACCCTCACCCGGGAGGCCTTGGGGTCGGTGCACTATATCTCTCCGGAGCAGGCTAAGGGTGCCCAGGTGGATGCCCGTTCGGACCTGTATTCTCTGGGTGTGGTGATGTATGAGCTGCTTACGGGACGCCCGCCCTATGACGGCGAATCTCCCGTGGCCATTGCCATTCAGCATATCAACTCCACTCCCACGCCGCCCCGGCAGATCAATCCGTCCATTCCTCTGGGATTGCAGCAGATCACCCTGCACGCCATGTGCTCGGATATCTCTGCCCGTTATTCCTCCGCCACCGCCATGATCGAGGATCTGGAGGCTCTGCGGAAGAATCCCCAGGTGGTGTTCCGCTTTAACGCGGGCCCCGGCGGCACCACTGCCTATGTGGATACCCGGCAGATGCAGACCGGCGGCCAGCAGGCGCAGCGTGTGGCCGCGGCAGGTGCGGCGGGCGCCGTGGCAGGTGCAGCTGTCCAGCGGGCAGCTCAGGAGCCAAAGCCGGCCCAGGCCCAGCCCCCCAAGCAGACGCCTGCAGCCCCAGCCCGCCCGGTAACGGCCCAGGATCCCCAGCAGGCGGCCCGTCAGAAGGCCCGCACCATGGCGGAGAAGTCCGTCCAGCGGGCAGGCGGCAAGACGCAGACCCAGACCTATGACGATGATTATTACTATGACGAGGAGGACGATGAGGCA
>CABSAB010000490.1 GCA_902475515.1 uncultured Eubacteriales bacterium
ATAAACTACAGCGCGCGGATGATTGGTCAAGAAAATCGAGTTCATTGGGACACTGACCGATCAACCATCAGGCCAGGGGCAACAGCCAGTTGCTTTGCTTTTTGTTCCCAGTGTGGTATGCTTCGGGTAAGGTGGTGATCAATATGGAACCCAAAGAGATCCTTCTGGAGCTGCGCGCCAGGCGCGGCTTTTCCCAGGAGCAGCTGGCAGAAAAGGTCCACGTGACCCGGCAGGCGGTTTCCCGCTGGGAGACCGGCGAAACGGTGCCAAATACGGAAACGCTAAAGCTGCTCTCCAAACTGTTTGACGTCTCCATCAACACCCTGCTGGGCTCGCCCCGGCAGCTGGTCTGCCAGTGCTGCGGCATGCCTCTGGAGGACGCTAATATCAGCCGGGAGCCGGACGGCGCTTTCAACGAGGCGTACTGCAAGTGGTGCTATACCGACGGGAAATTTGTCTACACCAGCCTGGAGGAGCTGCTGGATTTTCTGGAGGGCCACATGGCCAATGAAGCCTGGCCCCCGGAACAGGTCAGAGCCTACTTTGCAGCCCAGCTGCCAAAACTGAATCATTGGAAGCAGAGATAAGCAAGGCTCCCGCCCTCGGAATTTCAGAGGGTGGGAGCCTTGCTTTTATGCGGACCGGATGTCTCTCTGCTCGGGTATGGAATTTTGCGCAGACTTGCAGTATAATGACCCAGGCATCCTGTTTTGCCCATTCGGGAGGAGATCCAATATGACCTTTCATGAATTCGGAGATGATACGCGCCCCCACATCATGCTGATCCACGGCGGTGGAAACGCTTGGTGGAACTACCTGCGGCAGGCCCGTGTCCTGGCCCAGCACTACCATGTGATCCTGCCCACGCTGGATGGCCATGGAGAGGCATATCAAACGCCCTATGTCTCCACCGAGCGGACCGCAGACCAGCTCATGGACTATATCCAGCAGCATTGCGGCGGACACCTCTTCGCCCTGTGCGGAGTTTCCTTGGGTGGCCAAATCGTGATGGAGCTTTTGGCGCGGAAGCCGGATCTTACCGAAAAAGCCATCATTGACGGCAGTCTTTGTTACCCGCAGCCCATGATGGCCCGGTTCTGCATCGCCTCGGTATGGCTGTTTGGATGGATGCTGTTCAGCGAATGGGCGTGCCGCCTTCAGCTGAAGCTTATGCCCAAGCTGTTGTCCAAAGAGATGACCTATCCCCAGGAGATCCAGGAATACTATCTGCGGGACATGCCCAGAACGTCGCGGAAAACCTTATACACTATGTACCGGACCTATATGGCGCAATACCGCGTGAAAGAAAGCGTGAGAAACAGCCATGCCCAGGTCATGTACTGGTACGGGGAGAAGGAGATGAAGTGCGTCAAGAACTCCGCCCGTATGTTCCAGCAGCTGCTTCCCACCTGCCGGATCTACGAGGCAAAAGGATACGGGCACGGCTATCTGGCCGTCTATCTGCCGGAGGAATGGCTGCGCATCGCACTTCCTTTCTTTGAAGGCAAAGATCCCAATGCCCCCGGCGAATAGCCGCACATAGGAAACAGGCATTTTATGTTTTGGTGTACCAGGTATACAATAGAGACAAATGTATAAGGAGGAATCGCTATGCGCAAGAATTTTGGAGCCAAGCCCTGGACCTATCCCCAGCCGGTCTTTATTCTGG
>CABSAB010000491.1 GCA_902475515.1 uncultured Eubacteriales bacterium
GGCACACCACGGAAATGCCCACCCCCAGCAGGGCGGGGATACTCCACGTATTCCTACAAATTCTGGTGATGGCCCTGGTGACGGCGGCGCTGCGGTTCCTGCCGTTTTGGGTCTTTCGCCGCAGCGAAACACGCCCTGCTGTGATCACCTACCTGGGCACGGTCCTGCCCTACGGGGTCATGGGGATGCTGGTGGTGTACTGCTTGAAAAATGTCTCTCTGCCGGCGTCTCCCCATGGGCTGCCGGAGTTTCTGGCGGTGGCGGCGGTGGCGGGGCTGCACATCTGGAAACGCAATACCCTGCTGAGTATTTTTGGCGGCACCGCCTTTTATATGGTGCTGGTACAACTGATTTTTGCATAGAACGGAGGAAGTTTCATGAAACAGATCACCTTAGGTTCCACTGGGATCACCACCCCCCAGAACGCCTTCGGGGCCCTTCCCATCCAGCGGGTGGACCTGGACACTGCCGTAAGTATTTTGCAAAATGCCTATGCAGGCGGCATGACCTTCTTCGACACTGCCCGCGCTTATTCCGACAGCGAGGAGAAGCTCGGCGCGGCCTTTGCCGGTATGCGGGAGAAGGTCTTTATCGCCACCAAGACCCACGCCGCCACTCCCGAGGCTTTTTGGACGGACTTGGAGACCAGTCTGCATAATCTGCAAACCGACTATATCGACCTCTACCAGTTCCATATGCCCGCCCGGTGCTTCCGCCCCGGCGACGGCACCGGCATGTACGAATGTATGCTGGAGGCCAAGGTCCAGGGAAAAATCCGCCACATCGGCATGACCAACCACCGCATTCAGGTGGCCATGGAGGCGGTGGAATCAGGCCTTTATGAGACCATGCAGTTCCCCTTCAGCTATCTGGCTTCCGAGAAGGAGCTGGAGCTGGTCCGGGCCTGCCAGGAAAAGCATATGGGCTTCATCGCCATGAAGGCCCTGGCCGGCGGGCTCATCAACAATTCCGCCGCCGCGTTCGCCTATATCTCCCAGTTTGACGGGGTACTGCCCATCTGGGGCATTCAGCGCCAGCGGGAGCTGGCAGAGTTCCTCTCCTATATGGACAATCCCCCTGCCCTGAACGCAGACCTGCAGGCTGTCATCGACCATGACCGCACCGAGCTGGTGGGCGACTTCTGCCGGGGCTGCGGCTACTGCATGCCTTGTCCCATGGGGATTGAGATCAGCTCCTGCGCCCGGATGTCCCTGATGCTCCGCCGGGCGCCCTCAGCCATGAATCTCACCGAGGATGCCCAGGCCATGATGAAAAAGATTGAGACCTGCCTCCACTGCGGCCAGTGCAGCAGCCGCTGCCCTTACCAGCTGGACACGCCGGCGTTGCTGCAAAAAAACTATGCGGACTACCAAAGGGTCCTGGCCGGAACGGCCAGCGTCGATTGACGGCAGCGGGCAGCAGTTATAACCTTTCGGTATCAACTGATAAACAAAACGAGACTTCCTCGGAGGTCTCGTTTTTCTTATAATGGGGATGATTTCGGAGATACACGGACAAAGGAGCGTATGACCATGAACAATTTTATCTACGAAAACACTACGAAGGTCTACTTTGGCAAGGGCGGCGTCCAGGAGTATCTGGGGAGCCTGCTGAAAAAGTACGGCGACACCGTGCTGCTGGCCTATGGCGGCGG
>CABSAB010000492.1 GCA_902475515.1 uncultured Eubacteriales bacterium
CGGAGCATATCGGCATTGCCAGTACCGTGGGGGAAGACCGAGTGATCATTGGCAGTGCCCACTTTGTGTTTGAAGACGAGGAATGCCTCATCCCGTCGGAAGAACAGTCTAAATTTGATCGCCTTCCCAACCAATATACCCACCTGTACCTGGCCGTTGGGGGTACGCTGGCCGCAGTACTCTGCATCTCTGACCCCTTACGTCCGGAGGCTAAGCAGGTCATTCAGGCCCTCCATAGGTTGGGGATCCAAAAAACGGTGATGCTCACAGGAGACAGTGAGCGCACTGCTGCCACCATTGCCGCAGAGGTGGGGGTGGACACCTATCGCTCCGAAGTATTGCCAGAGGACAAAGCTCACTTTGTCGCAGAGGAACAGGCCCAAGGCCACACAGTCATCATGCTAGGGGATGGAATCAACGACTCCCCTGCCCTTTCTGCCGCTGACGTGGGTATCGCCATCAGCGATGGTGCCGCCATTGCCCGGGAAATCGCAGACATTACCATTTCTGCAGATGGGCTAATGGAATTGGTTACCCTGCGAACCATTGCCACCGCACTTATGAAGCGCATTCAGTCCAACTACCGCTTCGTCATCGGATTTAACGGCGGCCTCATCGCCTTGGGTACCGCTGGCGTACTGGCACCGGCCACCTCTGCCATGCTCCATAATCTTTCCACCCTTGGGGTCAGCCTACGGAGTATGACCAACCTATTGGCTTCTCCACCGAAACAGGAGAAGCCCCGCGCTATCCCAGACTCCCCATAAGAAGATCTTGCGTCCTCTCTACAAAACGGAAACAGCCGCCGGAATACGACACACCATCGTATTCTGGCGGCTGTTTTTCAGTCTACTCCGACCGGTTACAACTCAGAGCAAAACTCCACTTTCTTTCCTTCCAAGATAAGATTCGTGGTACGCACGGCACACATCTTGCCACACATGGAGCAGGTATGCCGGTCCGAGTGCGGACTTCCTCTGTTACGTGACCCGGATCCACCGCAATTTGGAACATGGCCTCCCAGTCCACTTTGTGCCGGGCCTCTGCCATCTGATTGTCCAAATCCCGCGCATGGGGAACCCCTTTGGCAATGTCTGCTGCATGGGCAGCAATCCGCGAGGCGATGATCCCCTCTTTCACATCGTTGGCATCGGGCAGGCGAAGGTGCTCTGCTGGGGTCACGTAACAGAGGAAGTCCGCACCATTGGCCGCCGCAATAGCGCCGCCGATGGCGGATGTGATGTGGTCATACCCCGGGAAAATGTCAGTCACCAGGGGGCCCAGCACATAGAACGGGGCCTCATGGCAAA
This sequence comes from uncultured Eubacteriales bacterium, assembly GCA_902475515.1. Classification (GTDB taxonomy): domain Bacteria; phylum Bacillota; class Clostridia; order Oscillospirales; family Oscillospiraceae; genus HGM13006. Next base: position 1,311 of record CABSAB010000492.1, read on the forward strand.
TTCGTTTCTCCAGGCGCATATTGGCGGCAATCTCATTCATAGCCATATGGCCGGGCCCTTCGATCATAACCTGAACATCCTTATCCCAGGCCCGTTGTGCCAGAGCTCCCAGCTCGATGAGTTCCGCAATCTGTCCGGCATCGGTGCTGTCATCCAGGCAGCCGGGACGGAGGGCGTCTCCCAGGCTGATGGTCACATCAAACTCCCGCAGGATGTCCAAAACATCATCAAAGTACTCATAGAATGGGTTTTCCTGGCCCGTCATCTCCATCCAGGCAAAGAGAAGGGAGCCCCCCCGAGAGACAATGTTCATCTTCCGCTTGTCTCGCTT
>CABSAB010000493.1 GCA_902475515.1 uncultured Eubacteriales bacterium
GAACACGTTTTCTGCCTCCGAGGAGGTGAGCAGTGCCGAGGGGTACAGCGAACGGCCCACCACGCCGATGAACACCGCGATGGTCAGGGAGATCACCACCCAAACGGTGGCAATTCTCCGAGACATGGTCAGCTCACGCTCGCTGCGAATGGCCATGAACCGGAGCAGAACCTGGGGCACGCCAAAGTATCCCAAGCCCCACGCCAGGGCGGACACCACGGAGAGGGCCCCGTAGGAGGTCCCCTCCCCGAAGAGGGGCGTGCCTGCTGCCACCTGCTGCACGCCATCCACGGTTTCCGGCGTGGCGATGCCGAAGAACTCCAGGAAGCTCGGGATGCTGCGGACGTTGTCAATGACCGCGTCCAGCCCCCCGGCTGCGGTGGTGCCCACAAACACAATGACCCCCAGGGCGATGATCATCACCAGCGCCTGCATGAAGTCAGAGGCGCTCTCGGCCAGGAAGCCGCCGATCAGGGTGTAGACCAGGACAAAGACGGCCCCCACAATCATCATGGGAATGTAGGGCATGTCAAATAGGGTGGAAAACAACTTGCCGCAGGTGACCAGACAGCTGGCTGCGTATACCGTGAAGAAGATCAGGATGAACAGCGCAGCAATGGTCATAATGACTTTGCTCTTCTCGTGAAAACGGTTGGAAAAGTATTCTGGGAGGGTGATGGCGTTGCCCGCCCGCATGCTGTACCGGCGCAGCCGCTTGGACACGATCAGCCAGTTGATGTAGGTGCCGACGGCCAGGCCGATGGCGGTCCAGGCGGCATCGGCGATGCCGCACCAATAGGCCAGGCCGGGCAGCCCCATCAGCAGCCAGCCGGACATGTCCGAGGCCTCGGCGCTCATGGCGGTCACCCAGGGGCCCAGGCTGCGCCCGCCCAGGAAGTAGGCGTCTGAACTGGCGTTGGCCCGTTTCGCGAAGGTGATGCCCAGAACGATGACCACGCCCATGTAAATGACCATGGCGGTCAAGATCTGTAATGTATCCTCCATGTTTTGGTTCCTTTCTCTCTGTTTCTCTGCGGGGCCGTGGGTACGGCACCCACACGCGAGCCATATTATACACAAAAAGGAATATTTTGACAACTCTTTTTTGCACGGGAGAGGAAAAATTTGGGAGGATGGGTGTGGGTGCGGCGCTGAACGCTGGGAGCATGGCGGCTACCGCAGAAAACGGGGGGCAGAATGGGGCCAGGCGCTGTGGTCGTATGCCGAAGGAAACGGCTTGTGTGTTATCAAGTGACGACAAGCAGTTCCAGATAGCAGTGCACAATGGGAAAAGGCAATCGGACGCTTCCGCCGATTGCCTTTTTCCCCTTAGGGAATGTACTGAAAGCCCCATTTCGTCATAGCATAAAACACGGGCAGCAACCCTTTGCCTTTTTCGGTCAAAGAATATTCCACATGGGGAGGGATTTCATTGAATTGCATTCTGGATACCAGACCGTCTTTTTCTAGTTCACGCAGAGAGGATGCGAGCATGGTGTTGGTAATTCCTTCAATGTTCTTTTTCAATTCTCCAAACCGGATGGGGTCTTTGATACACAGTTCATAAATGATTTGAAATTTCCATTTTCCTTGCAGCATAATGAGTAATGACGTCACGGGGCAATTGCCGGCGTC
>CABSAB010000494.1 GCA_902475515.1 uncultured Eubacteriales bacterium
CGGTGGCCCCGTTTTCAAGCTGGGTGAAGGCGTCATTGTCCAGCCCCGCGCCGGTCCGCACATTCAAACGCCCGCCGTTTGTGGTGACGGTGCCGGTCTGCTTTGCTCCTTCTTCGGAGGTGATCTCCACACCATCCTCCGTCACGGTGATATTTCCCCGGGCTCCGATCAGAGCGGAAAGCAGATCGGAAATCTGTTCCTCCGCCAGGGTGTCGGTATCCGCGACGCCCTCCGTCTGGGAACCATCCCCGGTATCTTCCGCCGCGCCCGGCTCCGGGTCATAGGGCGCCATGCTCCCGTCAGTTTCCGTTTCACCACCATAAGCGAAAGCGGTCACAGAAAAAGCGCCCATGCACAGCAGGAGCGCCAGAAAAGCGGCCAGCAGCCGCGGCATGGTTTTATTCCTCATGTTCAAAATCCTCCATTTCCTCGTTTTCATCCTCCGCGCCGCTGTCAGCGGCCATCATGTCCTCCGGCAGGGAGATCAGGCCGCTGGCATAGGCTTTCAGGAAGGCGGTCAGCTCCCGGTTATCCATCTTCACGGCCTTGACCATGCGGACGATCTCCAGGTTTTCTTCCTCCGTAAGCTGGGCCTCCAGCGCCCGCTGCTTCTTCTGAAGCTCGGCGATCTTCTCCTTCGTTTTCGCAATGTCATTGCGGATTTTCTCAACTGTTGCCATGTGTGCAAAACTCCTTTCCAAATCGTTCTTTCCATGAATAGCTGCGCCCCAGGCCCTTGACCGTTTTCAAGTTTGCCTGGGCGTTATCCTCCAGGGCGACCGCACGCCGGAACAAATCCGGGTGGTTCTCCCGAAGGTCAATGATTTCCTCCGCCCGCATACTGGGGCAGAAAAAGCAGGAGGACTTCCCCGGCTGGGGCAGCCCCGCCGCCTCGATTGCCCGGATACAAGCCTCCCGATCCCATCCCCATTCCATCAGGGGATACCATTTGCTGTATTTTGGGTCTGCCAGGTCATTCAGCAGGACCTTTTCGCTCCGGTAGCTCTCCCCGGCATCATACCCGATGAATTTGACTACCTTCTTCCCGCTGTCCCACACCCTGCGGCATGGAGGATAGTTGTTGCAGAATTTTTCCTGCGGCCCGATCTTATGTTTCAGGGAGCACCGCTTGAAGCCATAGGCGATGGAGGGCAGCGTGCCGCTTTTCAGGCATTCATCTTCCAGGGTCAGCCGCTTTCCGTCACGGGTGGTCTTATAAACGCGGGTGATCTCCGGCATCCCGTGATCCTTCAGCCAGCGGTTCATTGTGTCCAGATAGGCGTATGTGTAGGGATGTTCGCCGCCCGTATCCGCAAACAGGATCAGGTCCACAGGGATACGGTGCTGGTGCAGCCCTACAAGTAAGGCGGTGCTGTTCGCGCCGCCTCCGTAAGAAACGATGTTGATATACTCACCTCCCGTTGAGCATTTTTTCATAGCGATATTTCATTTGCGCCGGGTACAGGGGCTCGGCGGGCTTTCGTTTCCCCGTCCATTCCTTCCCTCCGGCCAGCCCCGCGCAGGACCAGCCCGCCGCCCGGAGGCTGGCCCCGTCCTCCGTATCCAGGATGTAGGTGATGATCTTTCGGTATCCCATGGCCTTCGCCGCCCGCGCCGCCGCTCCGTAAA
>CABSAB010000495.1 GCA_902475515.1 uncultured Eubacteriales bacterium
ACACCGTGGAGGAGGGGAGAGTCATCTCCACCGATCCCGTTGCCGGCACCGAGGTGAAGAGCGGCGATAAGGTCACCATTGTTCTCTCCGCCGGCTCCGGGGTCGAGATGACCCGGGTCCCTGATGTGGTGGATCTGGAGCTTGCGGATGCCCGGCAGCGGCTGGAGGATGCCAAGCTGGAGGTCTCCGTCACTGAGGCGGAGAATGACAAAGATGAAGGTATCGTATTCTACCAGAGCATGAAGGCCGGCCAGGAGGTCCCCGAGGGAACCACCGTCAGCATTAAGGTCTCCACAGGCCCTGCGGAGCCGTCACCGTCTCCGTCGCCTTCTCCTACGCCGACGCCGACTCCGGTGCCAACCCAGAATATCGCACCGCCGGCTGTCCAGGACCCGGAGCCGTCACCGTCTCCGTCGCCTTCTCCCACCCCGCCGCTCGACGAGGATCCCCAGGATCCGGGTGTCTATCAGCCCGGAGACCCCGGTGTTGCCGAGAACTGAGTGGATACTGTGGAACAGACAAATCAAGGCACGATTATCCGTGCCCTCAGTGGTTTTTATGATGTAGATACCGGGCACGGCATTGTTCAATGCCGTGCCCGCGGTAAATTCCGCAAGGAGAAGATCACCCCTCTGGTGGGCGACCGTGTGATTTTCCAACAGAGCGGCGACCAAGGCTACGTGCAGGAGTTGCTGCCCCGGAAGAACTGCTTTATCCGCCCGGCGGTGGCCAATGTGGATGCCCTGGTGATGCTGGCGTCCCAGGTGAATCCCGTCACCGAGCCGTTTCTCATCGACCGGGTGGCCGCCATTGCCGCTGTGCAGAAGGTGGAACTGATCCTGGTGCTCAATAAATGCGACCTTGACATGGCGGAGGACCTGTACAACATTTATCGTGGTACCGGGATGCGGCTGTTTCGCCTCAGTGCCAAAACAGGGGAGGGGGTCGAGCCCCTGCGGCAGCAGCTTTCCGGCAAGCTGGCTGCCTTCACCGGAAATTCCGGCGTGGGCAAGTCCAGCCTCCTGAACTGCCTGTACCCCGAGGCTCATATGGCCGTAGGCGAGGTCAGCGAGAAGCTGGGCCGGGGCCGTCATACCACCCGGCATATTGAGCTGTTTTCTCTGCCGGACGGCACCCGCATTATGGATACCCCCGGCTTTTCCGCCTTTGATACGGACCAGATGGACCTGGGCGCGCCGGAGGAGCTGAGCCTGGCCTTTCCGGAGTTTGCACCTTATCTGGGTGCCTGCCGCTTTGACGACTGCGCCCACATCAAGGAGAAAGGCTGTGCCGTGCTGGAGGCCCTTTCCCAGGGGAAGATCCATCCCAGCCGGCATGCCAGTTATGTGCGGCTGTATGAAAAGGCAAAGGAGGTCAAGGCGTGGGAGCGAAAAAAGGACTGATTTTCGGTGCGGCTCCTTGTGCCGATTGGAGCTTTTTGCAGGAGTACCGCGCCTGGCCGGAGCTGGTCATCGCCGCGGACGGCGGCGTTCACAGTGCAAGGCATGCGGGCTTCTCGCCTACAGTCTATGTGGGGGACAGCGATTCCGGCGGTGCACCCGGGGCGGGGATGTACGCCATCCCCCGTGGGTTGCTTTGGAATAGCTACCGGGGAGGAG
>CABSAB010000496.1 GCA_902475515.1 uncultured Eubacteriales bacterium
CGAGTATGGTGTCGGCACAGCAATGGCCCGGCCTGGTTTACAAGAGGTCGCAGAGCTTGCCCAAGCCGGTTAGGCAGACCTTGTTTTGATTCAAAACCTGTCCCGGCTCTCCAGGCATGACCAGGATGCAGAGAATTTTCTCGGCCACCTGCACCGGCATAATGTCACACTGTATTCCATTGACGAGGGGCTGGAACTGCCGCCCCACCGAACTATATATGACGCACTGTTCGCCTCGCTTTGAATATAGAAAAGCGAGTGTTCCTATAGGACATCAAATCCTATAAGAACACTCGCTATGGTACGCCGGAAGGGACTCGAACCCCCAACCCTCGGAACCGGAATCCGATGCTCTATCCATTGAGCCACCGGCGCATACATTTTTTGCAGAAATCATTATACCACATTAAATTTAAAATGCAAGAGCAAATTTTGCCGAAGGGGCGGAAATCCCGCCCCTTCGAAATTCGCCGCGTTATTTTGCACCGCAGTGGGCCCCCTGGATGGACTCGTCGTTTTTGATCCAGTCCTCCACATCCACCTCGGTATACTCCGTTTCCGTATTGCGGATGACCACCTTGGAAATTCCCGCATTGATGATATTCCTGCGGCACATGGAGCAGGAGGTGGTGTCGTGGAGCAGTTCCCCGGTGGCAGCGTCCCGGCCGCAAAGGTACAGCGTACCTCCGATGCACTCACTGCGGGCAGCGGAGATGATGGCGTTGGCCTCAGCGTGGACGCTGCGGCACAGCTCGTAGCGCTGGCCGCTGGGAATCTCCAGCTGTTCCCGGACACAGTATCCCAGCTCCGTGCAGTTCACACGGCCCCGGGGCGCGCCGTTATATCCGGTGGAGACGATCTCGTCGTTCCGGACGATAATGGCGCCGTAGTGCCGGCGGCGGCAGGTGGACCGCTCCAACACGGTCTGAGCAATGTCCAAATAATAATTTGTCTTATCGATACGGCTCATGATACCCCTCCTGATCGGGTCATCCGACGTTTTTCTCTATTATATCCAACAGCGGCCGCCCTTGCAAGAGGCATCTCGCGGGCTTTTTCCAAAAAAGAACTGTCATTTGCTCCGGGAATATGCTATGATGGTCCCATCCAATCAACCAGGGAGGAACGCAATGCATACGATGGATTTGGTTTTACTGTGGATACTCACCGGGCTGGGACTCGTAAACGCGGTGATGCGGATCTTGCTTGCAAACAAGCAGGGTAAGCCCCTCTCCGTCCTGTGGCGCGTGGAGCTGTTTATCTTCCCGGCACTGCTGGGCGGCGCCCTGGCACTGTATCAGCTGGGCATTGTGGATGTGATATTCCAGGCTGTGGCCCTGGTACTGCTGGAGGAAATCGTCTGCATCTTTCTGCGGCGGCGGAGCCAGCGCAGAAAGTATACGGAGTGAGCAGACATGAAAAAGGTCGTCATCTTTGATTTTGATTACACCTTGGGGGATTCCTCTGACGGGATCATCATCTGCGTCCAGTACGCCCTTGAGAAGATGGGCCATTCGCCGGCTGACCGTACCGCCATATTAAAAACCATCGGTTTATCCCTTCCCGACACCTATCGGGCCTTGACCGGGAGGACCGGGGAAGCCCGCCGCTT
>CABSAB010000497.1 GCA_902475515.1 uncultured Eubacteriales bacterium
TGAACTGGAGCTCAATGGTGGCCGTTGGGTGGGTCCGTCTCCCACAACCCAGGATATTTCCAGCGCCATGGAGACCCGACAGCTGGCCACCTATATGGGCAAGGACCCGGCCACGGGGGAGCGGATTATGGCGGTGTCCAGCCCCATGATCTATTCCAGCGGCGAGGTCATCGGTGTTCTGCGCTATGTGACCAGCATGAAGGTGGTCAACCGGCAGCTGGTGTTTGTGACCCTGGTTGCCCTGGCGGCGGGAGCGCTGCTGGTGCTGGTGGTGATTTTCAGCAGTAACTTTTACATTCGCTCCATTTTGGAGCCGGTAGCGGAGATCACGGCCACGGCCAAGCGGATTGCAGGCGGCAGCTACGGCGTGCAGCTGAGGTCCAAATACGACGATGAAATCGGCGACTTGGCCGAGACCATCAACGACATGTCCAGTAAGATCAACCAGAATGAAAAAATGCAGACGGAGTTCATCTCCTCCCTGTCCCACGAGCTGCGTACGCCCCTCACCGCCATCAGCGGCTGGAGCGAGACCCTGCTGTCCGGGGAGAGCCTGGACCCGGAGGAGACCCGCCGGGGCATCGCCATCATTCAGCGGGAGAGTCGCCGCCTGACGGAGATGGTGACGGAGCTCCTGGACTTCACCCGGATGGAGGACGGCCGCATGACCCTGAATGTGGACATGACGGATATCCGGGGAGAATTTGAGGACACGGTATATATGTATGGCAGCCGCCTGCGCCAGGAGGGAATCCAGCTCCGGGTGCTGGAGAACGACGGAGAGATTCCTGAGATTCCCTGCGACCCCAAGCGGATGCGTCAGGTGCTTCTGAACATTCTGGACAATGCGGCCAAGCACGGGGGAGAGGGCAAGCGGATTGACGCCTCCATTCGTCTGGAGGGGAGCTTTGTGGTCATTCGAATTCGGGACTACGGCCCGGGCATTCCGGACGATGAGCTTCCCCTGGTGAAAAAGAAGTTTTTCAAGGGCAGCTCCAAGGCCAGAGGCTCCGGCATCGGCCTGGCAGTTTGCGATGAGATTATAGAGATGCACGGAGGCAGCCTGGACCTTTCCAATGCGCCAGGTGGAGGAACCCTGGTGGTGGTGCAGCTGCCGGTGGCGGTGCAATAGCTCAGAAAGGCGGTACCATGGCAAAGACAAAACAATTGAAGTCACAAGAGAAATTCAAAACCATGATCGGCGGTCAGGCCCTCATTGAGGGAATTATGATGCGGGGACCGGACAAAGACGCTGTGGTGGTCCGGGGCAAGGAGGGGCTCACGGTGGAGGTGACCCCCCGGAAGCTGCCGCCGGAGCATTCTCCCCTGCGATGGCCCCTGATCCGGGGGATCTATAACTTCTTTGGCTCCAACATCGTAGGGGTGAAGGCTCTGATGCGGTCGGCGGACCTCTCCCCGGAGGAGGGAGAGACAGAGGCCCCCTCCAAGTTTGACCAGTGGCTGGAAAAAAAGCTGGGAAATGAGGGCTTCCAGAAGGCCCTGGTGGGCTTTGCCGTGGTGCTGGGCCTGGGAATGTCCGTGGGCCTGTTCTTCCTGCTTCCCATGGTCATCGGCGGCTTCCACCAGCAGGAAGCTGGTGCCGCAT
>CABSAB010000498.1 GCA_902475515.1 uncultured Eubacteriales bacterium
TCGCATAGATCGGTCCCTCGCCCAAGGGCAGCAGATACCGGGGCGACTTTGCAAACAGCCCGTCCCGGCCCTGGGCACAGAAGCGGTCATACTCCGCAAGAGACGCAGAAACCGCCGCTTCCTCGCAGTCGATGAACGCCGCCAGCTCTGCGGGGGTATTGGCCCGGACCATGATGCCATCCGATATGGCCTCCCGGATGGTATCCTCCAGCCGCTCCTCCGCACCCGCGGCTATATGGATCAGCTCGATCATATCCCGGCCGTCCTCCAAGGTCTTTTTCAGGGCCGCTTCCGAGAAAACCACCCACATCTGCCCTTTGGACTGGCGCATGCAGGCGTTGGCTGCCTGGGCAAAATTATACACAATGCCCTCATCGGCAAAGCGGCGGCCAAAGCGGTTGAGCCAGACATGATAGGGCTTTCCAAGCAGCAGATTCAGCGCTGCATAGCCCTGGATCTTCGGCGCAGCGATCTCCATGGCAAAATTCCCCTCCAGGTCCGCTCCGGCCTCCAGAGCCATGCGCACACCGTCGCCGGGATGGCGCATACCGCCTCCGGCGGCAACCTCCTCGGGCTTGAAATTTGGATAGTATTTCCGGATCATCTCCTGATTCCCGGAGAAGCCGCCGGTACAGACAATGACTTTTTTCGCCGAGATCAAAACTTCCTGTCCGTCCCGGTCCACACAGACTGCGCCGCAGATCTCTCCACGGTCATCCTTCCGCAAGGATTTTCCGGAGGTGGAGGTCAGAAATGTCACACCTTTGTCCTCACAGTAGGCCTTTAGGCAGCGGATCACCGCCAGGCCCGCGTTTTCCTCGGGTGGGGTAATGTGAAACACCTCCGGCGACTGGTTGGGAGTATGATGAACCACGTCGCAGAAGGGCACACCCTTTTCCATGAGCCAATCCACCGTGTCGCCGCTGCGGTCAATGAGGGTTCGGATCAGCCGTCCGTCGATCTTCCAGTGGGAGTATTCCATGCAGGCCCGGAAGATCTCATCGGCGTCGGCAAAGATCAATTTCTTCCGCTGAAGCTTGCTGTCTACGCCGAATACGCCCCGGGGGAACAGGCCGTTTCCGCCTACCGCCGCCTGGGCCTCCACCACCAGGGTGGATATTCCCTGCTCCGCCGCGGCCGTGGCAGCGGCCATACCCGCAGCGCCGCCGCCGATGATCAAAAGGTCAGTCTCGTACTGTTTCATGGAACTTCCTCCTTATGGAATATCAACATTTATCTCTATTATAGCCGCCGGGCGTTTCTCCTGTCAATACAGCTTTGGATTTTGTCCGCCCTGCGCGAAAAACTGCCGCATTCTTTGGGAATGCGGCAGTTTTTATCTGCGATTTGAGCCTATATTATTGGAGATACTCCACTGCGGCCACACCGGCAATATAGCCCTCGTTGAAGGCCTGGGTCAGGGCAGTAAAGACCTGCTCGATGTAGCCAACGCCCACGTCACCGGGAATCATGATGCCCCGGGTGGTATCTCCGGCAGCGTAGAGGCCGGGGATGGGCTTGCCGTCCTTCAGCACAGAGGCGTTTTCGTCGATGGTCATGCCACCCACGGCATTCTCGTGGAACATCTTCAGCTTGATGGC
>CABSAB010000499.1 GCA_902475515.1 uncultured Eubacteriales bacterium
CGGAGCTGGTTTTGCAGGAGGCGCCCCGCCCCGTCTTCCCGGGCCCTGGCCATTTCGCCCTGGGCGGTTTTTCCGCTGCCGGCGGGGAAATAGGGGGGATTTGCCACCGCGTAGTCGAAGCTCCCGCCGGGAAGCAATTCCCGGTAAAGGGAGAAGTCGCCATGGAGGATCGTTCCCCGGGAAAGCAGACCGTTTTGCCGCAGATTCTCCTCCGCCGCCGCGCAGGCGGCAGGGGAGAGGTCCACCCCCACGGCCTGCCGCAGGGGATGGCCCCATAGCAGCAGCAGCGCCAGAATGCCGCTGCCCGTACCCAGGTCCAGAATGCGGGCACGGCTGCCGGGCCGGGCAAAATCCGCAAGCACCATGGAATCCGTCCCCAGGGGGAATACGTCCGCGCCGCCGGAAAACAGCGGCCCCTCCGGCTAAAGCCGTTCCGCCATGAAAGCACCCTCTTTCGCCGCCGGACAGGAAAAAGGGTGCCGCCCAAAAGGCGGCACCCACATCCGGCCTGGATTACGCCTGGGAGATGGCCTCCACAGGACAGTTGTCAGCGCAGGTCCCGCAGTCGATGCAGGTGTCGGGGCTGATCTCATAGTGCTCGCTGCCGGCCGAAATGGCCTCCACCGGACAGTTGCTGGCGCACAGACCGCAGGAAATGCAGTCATCACCGATTTTGAATGCCATAGCTAAGTACACCTCCGTACATGGGGCATGGCCCCGTTTTTCTCATTGTACCATGGATTTTTGAAAATGCAAATCTTTTTCTGAAATTTTGCCCCTCCTCCGGGAAATTGTATAGCTTGAGAAAATTTGGAAATCATGAAAGGGAAAGGCAGGTGAGGATGTGTGCGCAAACGGTTTTCTCCGGCGGCAGCTGCCGCCATCTATCTGGCGGAGACCCTGGCCGCCCGGCTGGGCCATAGCTATGTGGGCAGCGGGCATCTTCTGCTGGGCCTCTCTCAGGCGGGGGATGCCGCGGTGGACCGGCTGCTCTCCTCCGAGGGGCTCACCCCGCAGCAGCTGCTGGAGGAGCTGCTGCTGCTCCGGGGCGCCGGTGCCGGGGACCTTCCGCCCCTTCAGGGCCTGAGCTCCGAGGCACGGCATGCCATCCTCGCCGCTTCGGAGGAATCGCTCCGGGACCGGAGCCGTCAGGTGGAGCCCATCCATCTGCTCCTGGGTCTTCTGCGGGTGCCGGACAGTGCCGCGGGGACCCTGCTGGAGCAGCTGGGGACCGATGAAAACCGCCTGTTCACCCGGGCCCTGGAGCTCAGCCGAAAATCAAAGCAAGGAGGCGGCGAAATGACAAAGCTGCTGGACAGATTCAGTGTCGATTTGACCGAGCGCGCGGCGGCGGGCCAGCTCACCCCGGTGATCGGCCGGGAGCAGGAGCTGGAGCATATCATGCAGATCCTCTGCCGTAAGACCAAAAATAACCCCGCCCTGGTGGGCAAGCCCGGCGTAGGCAAGACGGCCCTGGCGGAGAAGCTCTCCATGGAGATCTTTCAGGGCCAGGTCCCGGAGCCCCTGCGGGATAAGCGGGTGGCTCCTGCTGGGTGGTGGCGCCAATGAGCTGGATTTC
>CABSAB010000500.1 GCA_902475515.1 uncultured Eubacteriales bacterium
AGGACATTCCAGCGCACAGTTATGGCAGCACAGGCAGCCCTTTCCAATGATGTACATAAACCTACTCCTTTCACAAAAACAGGCCGGGCGTAGAAACCCAGCCTGTATGCTTTTCGTCAATCCAGCCCAACGGCCACGTCATACCCGGCCCGTACAGCCTGGGTCACCTGAGCGGTCTTGGTGCAGTCGCCGATGGGGATGAACACATGCTTGGTCTGCCGCAGCTCATCCACCACATTGCTCCGGGGCCGCAGACCCAATGCGCAGATTACGGTATCCGCGGGGAACAGTGTTTCTTTCCCATCGGGGGTGACGGCCACGACTCCTTTGCCGGTGATCTCCTTGCACTTGGTGGAGACCTGGAGCACCGGAGGAACCAGCCCGGGAGCGGTGTTCTTGCCGCCGGGAAGATCGGGGTGCAGGCCCATGCGGACCTTCATGGCCCGGCGGTGTGCGGCGGTAGCCTCCATCGCGACCTCGGGCGCCATCTCAATGACTGTCACCTCATGGCCCTCCTCGGCAAGATGCAGCGCCGTCTCGCAGCCCACCAGGCCGCCGCCCATGATGACGATCTTCTTGCCCAGGGTCACGCCCTCCTCAAACAGGTCGGTGCCCAGCACATAGTTGTCGCCAGAAATGCCGAACTGGCTGGGGATAATGGGGTTCGCGCCCACGGCGCAGATGACCGTGTCCACGTCCAGGGAATCCAGGAACTTGCTGTCCACCTCGGTGTTCAGATGTACCGGGACCTTCAAAAGCTCCAGCTGATGGGCCTGCCACTGGGCAAAGCGGTAAAGGTCGTGCTTAAAGCTCTCATGCTGGGCAAATTTCAGCGCGCCGCCCAGAGCGTCGGTTTTTTCATACAACGTGACCTCATGGCCCCGCTCCGCCGCCGTAATGGCTGCCTGCATGCCGCCGGGACCGCCGCCGATGACGGCAACCTTGTGCTTGTGCTTGGCAGGGAGCCGGTACTTTGCGTCGTACTCCTGACCGATCACGGGGTTCACGGTGCACAGAATGTTCCGTGTTTTCATCATTTGCCCCTGGCAGGAGTAGCACCGCAGGCAGCGGCGGATCTCGTCTATACGGCCGTCCCGCACCTTGTTGGGAAGGTCGGGGTCGGCTACCAACGCACGGCCCATGGCGATCAAATCCGCCTGGCCGTTTTCCAGAATTTCTTCCATCTTATCGGGATCAGACAACGCGCCCACACAGGATACGGGCTTGCTCACAGCCTTTTTCACGGCCTCCGCCAGATACACGTTGCAGCCCTGGGGCAGGAACATGCTGGGATGCATGATGATCCAGGTGAACAGGTCCTCCATGACGCCGGCGGAGACGTTGAACATATCCACATAAGGCTCCAGCATTTTGCAAAGCTCCACACCCTCCTCCAGGTCATAGCCGCCGTCGGAGAGCTCAGAACCGGAGATGCGCAGTTCAATGAGACATTTGGGCGCACCCTGCCGCACGGCCTGGAGCACCTCGATCACGAACCGGCAGCGGTTTTCCCGGCTTCCGCCGTACTCGTCCGTCCGGTTGTGGACAACAATGGAAAGCAGACCGTGCGGGGCATGG
>CABSAB010000501.1 GCA_902475515.1 uncultured Eubacteriales bacterium
GGCTCCCTGGAGGAGCGGATGAACGGCTCCTGCGCCGGCGGCACCGGAGCGTTCATCGACCAGATGGCCACGCTGGTGGGCGTTTCCGCCGACGAGCTGGACGCACTGAGCCTGAATTATGAGAAAATCTATCCCATTGCCTCCCGATGCGGCGTGTTCGCCAAGTCCGACATCCAGCCCATTTTGAATCAGGGCGCCCGGAAAGAGGATGTGGCGGCGTCTATCTTCCAGGCGGTTGTGGATCAGACAGTGGCGGGACTGGCCCAAGGCCGGGACATTTCCGGCAAGGTGGTATTTTTAGGCGGGCCGCTGCACTTCCTCAAGGGACTGCGGCAGCGGTTCCAGGAGACCTTGGAACTGGACGACGACCACGCCATTTTCCCGGAAAACGGCGACTGCTTCGCGGCCATCGGCGCGGGATTGTGCGCGGAGGGCTATGAGGAAGAGCGGTACGAGGATATCTATGAGCGGCTGGTACAGTCCGTGGAGGACCGGGGCAACACCCAGACCATGGAGCCGCTGTTTGCGTCCCAGGCGGAATACGACGAATTTGTGGCCCGGCACAACGCCAACCGCCCGCCGGAGGTGGATATCTCCGCCTATTCCGGCAAGGCGTATCTGGGCATCGACGCCGGGTCCACCACCACAAAGCTGGCGCTCATCGACCCGGAGGGGGGGCTGCTGTATACATATTACAGCTCCAACCGGGGTAATCCCGTGTCGGTGATCCTGGAGCAGCTGACGAAAATTTATGAGCTGTGCGGCGACCGCATCACCATTGCGGGCAGCGCGGTGACGGGCTATGGAGAGGACCTGATCTCCTCGGCGTTCCAGGTGGACGTGGGACTGGTGGAGACGGTGGCCCATTTCCGGGCGGCGTCCCATTTCTCGCCGGGGGTGGATTTCATCATCGACATCGGCGGGCAGGATATGAAGTGCTTCAAGATCCGCAACAACGCCGTGGATTCCATTATGCTGAACGAAGCCTGCTCCTCGGGCTGCGGCAGTTTTATCGAGACCTTTGCCAAGGCGCTGGGCTATTCCATTGCGGATTTTTCCAAGATGGGGCTGCTGGCGCAGCATCCGGTGAATCTGGGCTCCCGGTGCACGGTGTTTATGAACTCCTCCGTGAAGCAGGCCCAGAAGGACGGGGCCACGGTGGAGGATATCTCCGCAGGACTGTCCATCTCCATTGTGAAAAACGCAGTGTACAAGGTCATTCGGGCGGCCAGCGCGGACGATCTCGGAAAGAATATTGTGGTCCAGGGGGGCACGTTCCTGAACGACGCAGTGCTCCGGGCCTTTGAGCTGGAGCTGGGGCGGAACGTCACCCGGCCCACCATTGCGGGGCTTATGGGCGCCTACGGCGCGGCCCTCCAGGCAAAAGACCTGGGGCTGGAGCAGTCTGCCCTGCTGACGCAAGAGCAGTTAAAATCCTTTACCCACAAATCGAACCCCACCACCTGCAAGGGCTGCACCAACCACTGCGCCCTGACCATCAACCTCTTTGACGGCGGGCAACGGCAGATTCTCATACATATTGAGGCGAAA
>CABSAB010000502.1 GCA_902475515.1 uncultured Eubacteriales bacterium
TGCTGGGGTTCAATGTGCTGTCTGGCTTTGAGCCGCTCAAGGCGGGGAACTCCGTGCTGGACCTGGAGGATTTTCTGGTGAGCAATGTGCTGCTGCCCCTTGGGTCTCTGGTGTATGTGCTGTTCTGCACCAGCCGCTGGGGCTGGGGTTGGAAGAAATTTCAGATCGAGGCCAACCAGGGCAAGGGACCACGGATCACCAAGGGCCTGCGGGTATACTGCACCTATGTGCTGCCGGTGCTGGTGGCGGCGATCTTTATCTACGGATTGGTCACATATTTCTGAATGCAACTGGGGACGCTGCTCGGCAGCGTCCCAAATTTCTATGATAAAAAACATTTTTTTGGTCATATTGGAATCTGGAATGCGTCTATCCAGGTGAAAGGAAGTTTGAAAGGAGGAGATTTTCGTGGAAGATGAGGCGATCTACGAGCTGTATTTCCAGCGGAACGAGGAAGCCATTTTCAGGACCCACGAGAAATACGGCCCCTGGTGCCGGGGGATCGCGGTGCGGATCCTGACCCGGCAGGAGGACGCGGAGGAGTGCGTCTCCGACACCTATCTCCGGGCCTGGAACAGCATCCCGCCCCAGCGCCCCGGGAGCTTTCGGGCCTGGCTGGGACGCGTCACAAGGAATCTGGCCCTGAGCCGCTACCGGATGAACCATGCGGAAAAGCGGGGCGGCGGACAGACGGCGCTGGCGCTGGAGGAACTGGCAGAGTGCGTCTCCGGGGAGAAAAACCCGGAATCGGCGGCAGAGGAACAGGTCGTTGTGAGGGTCATCAACCAATTTATCGGGAAGCTGCCGGAAAAGCAGCGGATGATCTTTCTGCGCCGGTATTGGCACATGGCTTCGGTGGGAGAGATCGCTAAGGCCTACGGGATGTCCCCGGGACAGGTTACAAGCTCCCTGGCCCGGAGCCGGAAAAAGCTGAAAGCGGCCCTGGAAAAGGAGGGAATCTGGCCATGACGAATATGGACTTGCTGCAGTACATCGGAGAAGTGGACGACAAGTATATTCTGGAATCCCGAAAGCGGCCGAAGACCGTGCCGAAACGGAAGAAATGGCCCATGGCCCTGGCGGCCTGCGCGGCGGTGGCGGTGGTCTGCGGAAGCGGGCTGCTGGCACTGCAAAACCGGAGGGCGCAAAGCCCGGCAGAGCAGAAGCCTGTTGAAAGCACCGTATACACGGACTACGTTACGTCCCCGGAGCCTACAAAGGGGATATCTGCCTATGGTGTGACGCTTTTGGCCGGGGCGGAGTACCCGAAGGCCGTCTCCTATGAGGACTATGAGGGGAAAAGCGCGATCTGGACGGAAAATCAGGTGTCGGAGGACACCCATTACGCCCTGAAGGCTTTTGCCTACAGCACGGCGGCGAAGGTGCTGGCAAATAAAACAGATAGCGGGTGCTACTCGCCGCTGAGCCTGTATCAGGCCCTTTCCATGCTGGCAAGCGGCGCCGAGGGGCAGACTCAGGCGGAGCTTCTCAGCCTGCTGGGCCAGCCGGACCTGGAGACCCTGGCGGATCAGGCGGGGAAG
>CABSAB010000503.1 GCA_902475515.1 uncultured Eubacteriales bacterium
CTTATCCAGGTTTGCACGCAGAATGTCCTCACCGGTCCCGCCGCTGCCCATTGATGTTCCCTCCCCGGACTTCACCCCGCTGGAGCATGATGAAGACCCAGCAGAAAAACCGGCGGCGCCCGACATCCCGCCCCTGCCCATCGAGACCCCGGGCCCGGATTTCAGTCCCCTGGAGCATGACGAAAACGATTCCTAAACTAATCGAAAAAGCAGGTCACAGTATAAACTGCGACCTGCTTTTTATTGCATTTTTTCCATGTCCTCCGGTGTAAACTGCTCCCCGCAACGCTTCAGTTCTCCCAGCACACGCCGAATCCCATACTCGGACTGATACCAGTTTTCTTTGGAAATACCGAACCCGTCAAAGGGGATCACCCGAAAATCCACTGCCGGAAAGGCCACCTGGTAGAACATTAAGCACCGCCTTGCATGGAATGCCTTGCAAATTAATAGCACCTTTTTTAACGAAATGCCATGTTCCTCCGCCACCTGCCGGGCAAACAGCGCATTTTCCCTGGTAAAACCCGAGCGGTTTTCTCCAAAAACCGCCTCATCGGGTACTCCATTGATCTGCAGCACATCCTGGTAGAAGTCAAATTCCGTTTGATACTCCTTACAATAAATCTCTTGCTTGGACCGTGGACCCGGGAATTTCCCTGTTTTAATACTGACGCCGCCGCCAATCAGCACATAGGGGGCATATCCCTGCTTCCACAAATCCGCTGCCGCTTCCGCCGCCTCCGGATAAGAGCCGCCCACCACCATGATGGCATCGGCCAGCTCCGGCTGGTCCTCCACAAACACAAACGAGGTGATATCCCGTATGATACTGTGCATACGTCCCTTCTTTCCGGGCGCAAATGCCCTCTTAGCCCATTGCTTTCTTCCTTGCCGCTTTGATCTTTAGTCCCAGCTCAAATGCCAGCAGGGCGATCTTGCTCTTTTCATCCAAGCGAACCGCACCGGATAGGCTTCGCGGCTGCCATTCCGAGTGGTCTAAGTTGTCCGCACCATAGAAGAACTGGAAAAACTCCGTATCCCGAAAATCGCACAGTGCCTGCATCCCTGCGCATTCCATATCCACGCAAATGGCTCCCTGTTCCTTCCGCCGGTTGACCTTTTCCCGGGTCTCCCGATAGCAGGCATCCGTTGTCCAGGTGGTGCCCATCACATGTCCGTAGCCTTTCTCCTCCAGCACCTGCTGAAACAGGTCCACATATTTGTGATTCACGTCGATCATATCGCCGGCCGGGGCATAGTGGTAGCTGCACCCCTCATCCCGAATGGCCCGGGTGGGGATAATGATGCCGCAATCCTCAATTTCCTTATCCAGCACCCCACAGGTCCCAAATAAAATCAGGCATTTGCTCCCCATGGCTATAAACTCCTCATAGTCCATGATGCACTTTGGCTCTCCCACATGGGACTGAAACAGCGCGAACCGCTCTCCTTCGTATGTCACCTCATAAACCGGATTCCTGCCGCCGGCTGCCCCCTCAGGGGCAGCCCTTTTGTATGTT
>CABSAB010000504.1 GCA_902475515.1 uncultured Eubacteriales bacterium
CATATAGTCTCCGTAAAGCTGGCGGAGCACCCGGTCATAGTCCGCGGGCGCCCAAACGCATGCGCCTCATTGACCGGCAGTTGAAAAAATATCCCTATGCAACGGCCCCCCTGGCCATCAATTTCATGGGGGCCTATAAGTTCCGGGAGCTGTTTCCCAAGGAGGTCTACAGCACCCTCAGCCCCTATCCCTTTGAGGATCTGACATTGCTGGCGCCCGCGGACTATGACCGGGTGCTCCGCCAGCTTTACGGAGACTATATGACCCCGCCGCCGGAGACGGAGCAGAATAAACACGGCACCGTCACCGGCCAGGGGTAAGGAGTTTTTCGCCTATGAAGACCGTCAGCGTCATCGTACCCGTTTACAACTTGGAGCCGCTGCTTCCTGCCATGGCAAAGTCTCTGCTGGAGCAGGACTATCCGGCGCTGCAGGTCATCTTCAGCGATGACGGGTCGCAGGATAACTCCCGGCAGGTCCTGGAGAAGATCGCCCAAGGAGACCCCCGGGTGACGGTGGTCTCCGGAGAAAACGGTGGTGTCTCCGCCGCCCGGAACCGGGCGCTCAAGCAGGCCGCAGGCGACTATATTGCCTTTGCCGACGGAGACGACCGGCTGGAGCCGGGGTATTTCTCCACCCTGGTATCTGTCCTGGAGGAGACGGATGCGGATATGGCCTGCTGCGGCTACACCCGAGTCTATGAAAAGACCGGGAAAGAGGAGCGGCTCCCTCTGGGAGACCATCCCCGGCAGACCGTGGACCGGGACGGCATGGAGCGGCTATTGCTGCGGCCCGACGGCTACACCCTGGTGCTGTGGAACAAGCTCTTTCGCCGGGAGGCCCTGACGGACGAGACCGGGGCGCTGATGGAATTTGACGAAGCGCTGCACATTGTAGAGGACGGCGAGTTCATCTTCCGCAGCCGTGTGCGCTCGGCGGTATTTCTGCCGGATGCCCTGTACCGCTACTCCGTCCGTTCCAGCGGCGCCATGTACGCCGCCGCCGTGACGGACCGGAAGCTCACAGAGCTCTCCGCCCGACAGAAGATCGTTGCCCTGACAGGCAGTTCCTCTCCGGAGGTCCAGGCCCTTGCCAGGATGAAATACCAAAAGAGCGTCCGGGACCTGATGTTCCACGCCGTGATCTGCGGTCAAGGCAAAAAGGTCCGCCACCTGCGTCCGGAGCTGCGGGTCTATACCTGGGAGCTGTTCGCAAGTCCCGCCCTGTCGGGAAAAGAGAAGCTGAAATATCACATCTACCGCCCTCTGATCCGGCTGAACATGCAGCATCTGGGTGCATTCCTTATGGAGAAACTGAGCGGACACTGACGAAAGGAGGCCCCCATGAAGCACGCTTCCCTGCGGCGCTGGGTCCTGATTTTTTTGGCGACCCCCTATCTGAAGCCCGCCATCGTGGGGGTCCTTGGGGGGACGGAATGGCTGGAGACAGTGTTCGATCTCTGGCGGCTTCGGGAACAGGCACAGCAGCGTAAAATTGCACAGCACCAATACC